>NZ_JBEZFH010000108.1:0-23747 GCF_040649355.1 Sphaerisporangium sp. NPDC049002
GAAAGCCTCCACCCCCCTCGACACACCCACCCCCAACCACCAGAACAAGCCGGCCAAGACCCTCTCGGAAGCCTGCGGCCTCTGAACACGCTGTCAACGAACTGAGGGGTTCCCGGTGGAGCGGGGCAAGACTGAGGAGCCGGGGGCCGTCCTGTTCATCAGGAGTGCGACGGCCCCATGGGGTGTACGAGTGGGGTTAGGTGCTGGTGGGAGGTCAGCCAGTCCAGTTGCGTCGCCATACCGGTAACCAGGTCCACGTTGGCCCGCCAGCCCAGCAGTCGCTGGACTGTGGTCGCGTCAGCGTGGGTGGCAGGAACATCACCGTTGCGAGTGGTTGCAGCCTCGACCGCCACAGGGACCCCGGTGAGCTGACTGGCGATGTCGATGACGTCGTTCAGCGACGCACTGGAGCCCGCACCAACGTTGATCACGCTGTTGCCTATGGGAGCTGTCCCGGCGGCAAGGGTCGCGGCGACAACGTCGGCGACGTAGGTTTGGTCACCGCGTACGGCGAGGCAGGCCGTGGATGGTCGCTCTCCTTGCTCGGAGTGCCGTCGGTGGCTCCGTAGACGCTTGAGGAGGAGGCGACAACGAGTCGCGGCACGCGGAGACGGGTGGCGGCGGCCATTATTCGCTGGGTGGCGAGGACGTTACAGGCAACGTAGTCCCCGAACTGCGGCCCCCAGGAGGGCCGGACACCGGGAATGCCTGCGAGATGGAACACGGTATCGTCGTCGAGCAGGAGAGGTTCTACGGCGCAGGTGAGCAGATCCGCAGTGATCGAGATGAACCCGGGCTGGTTCTGTAGGGCGGCAAGGTTCGTGGTAGCCGCATGATCGGCTTCGGCGTCGCGGCGGTCCACCCCGATCACAGTCACGCCGCGCTGGAGCAACGCCAGCGCCAGGTGGGAGCCGATGAACCCGGCCGTACCGGTGACGACAGCCCGGAACGGTATGCCGGAGCGAGCGCCGCAACGAGATGACAGGGCCTCGTACATTGAAGATCTCCTGCTGGATTGTGGGCGTGGTCAGAAGAACTGGCTGATCAAAGTACGGCCATACGCGACGAGCTGGGAGTCACCGCGCTCATGGCCACGAACCAGGGCGGTGAGCGCTTCTATGACGCCCAACCGAGCCAGGAGATCATGTTCCTCCTCATGCGGCGGCTGCCCGTAGCCGGCGAAGAACTCCCGACGTAGGTGAGGGCTCAGCTTCCAACGACGGTGTTCCAGCCGGGCAAAGTCCCGCACGCGGGCGTCGAGCCGCGCGTGTTCGAAGTCGAGCACGCGCACCACCGCGTCCGGGCCGATGAGCCAGTTCTAGGCTGGTAATCCAGGTGGCAGATCCCAACATCCATGACAGCGATGGCCACGGCATCGGCGCAGCCACGCAGAATGTTCCGCTCGCCTGCGCTGACAGGCT
This sequence comes from Sphaerisporangium sp. NPDC049002, assembly GCF_040649355.1. Taxonomy (NCBI): domain Bacteria; kingdom Bacillati; phylum Actinomycetota; class Actinomycetes; order Streptosporangiales; family Streptosporangiaceae; genus Sphaerisporangium; species Sphaerisporangium sp. NPDC049002. The sequence goes on from NZ_JBEZFH010000108.1 coordinate 1,422, forward strand.
GGCCGCATGCGCTCGCTCGGCCCACCAGCGGATACGTTCGGCCAAACGGGTAAGGACGTCGTCCTCCCGTTCCTCTGGTTCGAACTGGTGGAGGGCATGGAGGGTGGCACCTGCCGCCCGATGAACGTGCCGTTCCGAAGGCGAGCCCGGTGTGATTTCGGCAGCGCTCTTGCCGGGGAGAAAGGTCAGTAGAAGCGAGCAGGTGGCCAGGTCTGCGGCGATCATCTGGGGAGCCAGGTCCCCCAGCTGCATGGTCAAGGTCGCCTGGCGCCGTCCAAGGCCGGTCAGGCCGGTACAGGTGCGCGGGCCGCCGACCAAGCCATCGATGTTGCACTGGGCCTGTCCATGCCGGGTGAAGACGAGTTCCATGACGATCATGCGAGTCCTTCCGGCTCCATTGAGAAGGGCGCCTGCGACCACACGTAGTGATATCCGCCACGTCCCAGGTAAGGAGCGGTGAAGACACGGTGCAGCTCCGCGTGGTCGAGGAGTTGCGCCATGCTGGTGCCGCTCAGCTGGGCGTTGTGTCTTGCGGCTGCCTGGTTGTAAAGGGTGAGCGCGTGCCGGACGGCTGCCGGAGGCAGCATGCCGTACGTCATGGCGAGGGTGACGATGAGCTTGGCCAGGTCGTAGCCGAACGGGGCGAGTGTGAGGTCATCGACATCGACCGCGACTGGGATTCCCCCTTCGGTGATCAGGATGTTTCGCGAGTTGGTGTCCTTATAGAAGGCCGCGGGTCCAGTGGCGCTGGTGTGCAGGAGTCTCTTCGCGCTGGCCAGCTCTTCATCATCAGCCAGGTGACAGCTACGGCGTCGTGCGTCGAGCGAGGCAAGGCGGACAGTGACGAAATCGGCCATCGTGTACCCCGATGTCGTGCGATGGGGCACGTCGAGGCGCGCCTGGTACAGATCGCTTACCCAGGCGGCTCCATGCGCGTCCCCCAAGAGAACGGCGAGCATCGGCAGGTCCTCGACACATGGATGCCGACCATCGATGTAGGTGAAGTCGATGGATGTCACTCCAACCGCTTCGATGGCGGGCTGCCGAAGCGGGCGGACGTGTTCAGCCAGCCAGGTGTGATGTCGTAGGGCCTGCGCGCGTTCCTGAGGGGTTTCATAGGCCTTGGTGAACACGCGGGTTTTCATCGCCGCCCTCCCGGTTGCCGCGCCAGGAGGTAGGTGATGACCGAAGTGGCACTGACCGGCGTGTCTGGCAGCCGCCTGCGCAGCGCGGCGGCGATCGCGGCAGGATCTCCCCGCAGCGCGGCTGGGAGATGGTACTTCGGGCTGGTGGCGAGGTATTCGGCGACATGGTCATAGTCAGTGAAGGTGAAGCCGTGCACTTCGTGTTCCAGGTGCTCGATGGACAGCACCGGTTCGGTCAGGTTTGCCAGGTTGGCGCTGTGCGCCGCCGCGTACAGGCTTTCCCGACACGGGGCATCCGGGTCGAGTCCGGCGGCGGCGACAAGAGCGTCCAGTTCGTGGTAGCTGTCGGCGGATTTGGTGACCAGGATGGTGACGCCGTCCGGAGCCAATACCCGAGCGATCTCGGCGATGACCACCTCCGGCCGCATTGCGTGGTAGAGGCAGAACGCGGCGACGGCCAGGGCGCATGCACCGGTCGGCAGGGGCAGGTGGTGGAAGTCGGCTTGGACGAAGGACACCGCACTGTCCGTGCCGCGCTCAGCACCGAAGCGGATACGGGCAGCCTTCAGCATGGCCGCAGAGACGTCGATGCCGACGAGTCGACGCGGACGCAAGCCCTCGGCCAGAACACGGCTGCTGGTCCCCCGCCCACACCCGAGGTCAGTCACCAACGCCGGCCTGCCGACAGGTAGATGGACAGCGGCCAGGACGGCGATGACGTCGGCGACAGGTCGGCCACGCTTCTTCGCTCGGTGCAGGGCCGACGTGCGGGCGGCCAGCCGGGAGGCGTGCCCGTACAGCTCGCCTTGCGCCGTCGCATCAAGGAACGGGTTACTGGAGACGGTCACCGGATCCGCCTCCCGACGAGGGCGGCGGAGAAAGCTACACCTGGCGGGCGGTGACCTGCTCCAGCCAGTGACGAGTACGACTCCGGCTGGTCAGAAGGATCACCTCGGCGTGCCCGCCGAACTCCCGAATCTTGCCCAGCACGCGGGGCCGCATCCTGCGCCGGTAGGTCGCCACATAGCGCAACACACCCCAGTCGATGCGGTTGTACACCCCATTGCGCTTGTGCTGGCCATGGCCGTACCTGACCTGCCGGGAGAAGATTCCCCATAGCGCCGCCCAGGTCGGCACGTCCATGAGGATCACGGTGTCGCAGGCCTCCAGCCGCACCTGAAGCGTGGAGTTGTAGTTGCCGTCGATCACCCAGCACTCGCCGGCCACCAGGTCGCGTTGGAGTGCCTCGAACTTCTCCTGTGGCAGCGGATTCCAGTCGTCGTCGTAGTAGACAGCGTCCAGGTGGGTCACCGTCACGTCCAAGATCTTGCCCAGTTCGCAGGCAAGGTGGGACTTGCCACTGCCTCCACAGCCGATGATGGCGACCCTCTGCATTCGCATGTCGCTCCACGCTAGTCGAGGCGACGGCCCGCAGTCGCGTGTCGGCCTGGACTCGTTCCCGTACGAAGGACATGCCGCGTACCAGAAGGAGTGAAGGAGTCAACGCGGTCCCCTCCCAGAACCGACCGGCTTCAACGGGACAGGCGATGTGGTGAGCTCGGTCAGCATCACGTGAAGAGCCTCGATCTGGGTGCTCAGCCGAAACAGCTCCATATAGCGCAGGCACTCGGCGATCAGCTCGACGTACCCCTGGCTACCGGCGATGGCGCGTAGATGGGCCAGTTTGCCGATGACATCGGCCCCGCTTCTGACGACCAGCGAAGGAGGCACGAAGCGATCAACGTGCCGGATGTCCGCAGGTGCTAACGGTAGGCATCCGGCCAAAACCGCCTCGAAGATGCGCTGGGTCATCTGTCCAGCCGCCGCATATCGCTGAGGCAGCAACAGCACGGTGGCGAGCGCGCCACCATGCAGTTCCCGCACACGCGGGAAGGGGATGCGGCCGAGAAAGGTGACGTGAGGCCAGCGGCCGGTGTCGGGCCACTTCCCGGCGACCTGGTGAGAGTAGCGTGCGGCAGCGGGCGCGAGGTAGGCGTCGAATTCCTCGTCACGGTCGTACTGGTTACCGACGTAGCAAAGGGTGATCGGCCGCGGGACAGCGGCCAAGATGCGCGGATCGGCACTGTCCAGCAGGATGTCATCGAGCGGGAACAGCAGGCTGCGCGCCCCCGGAGTCGGCGAGAGTGCGGCCTCGCACACGATCACCCCTGGCCGGCGACGCCAGGGGCTGCCGGCGGGAAGCTTCCGGTCTTTGTCCCAGATCACCGTTGGGGTGCGGCGCAGGATGGCGTAGTGGTCAAGAAGGTCGCGCTGCCGGTGAAGGTCACAGGTGTGGCCCGGAGCATCGCAGGGCGTGGTGTTGCGGCCGGAGATGTCCCATCGCCACTCCAGGAACAGCAGGTCGATCCCGGGAAACCGGGGATCGAAGGCGTAGTCGCCCCCGATGTCGTCACCGGCCTCCAGCTACCTCGGTGCTGAGGTAGTGCACGACACTGCTCCGCACGTGTCCGCCACCGAAGCGATTGTCCATCTCGTCGAACATCGCGATCATCGCGTAGACCCGCTCAGCGGGCCCACCGCTCGCGAGCCATTCGGCCAGCGCGGCGGCGATGAATTCCGGGACCCGACCACGGGGGTGCATACCCTGTAACCAACGGGTGACAGATGCCTTGTCGTAGCGCGTGGTCACCCCTTGACGGCTCGCCAGCTCGTTCACCCGACGCGCGAGTGCGCCATGGGAACACCCTGCCTCGGAGAGGATCGCGGCCAGCGTCGCGTTACCCCCAAGTAGTGCCCTTTCACCGCCCATGCGTCGATGATGCCCGCCCACGCGGTGCCCACCCAGTATTCAGGCACGGGTCGGTGCCAATACAACCCCTCGTACAACCGGACAATGCCAGTTTCTTCTGTCATCTGCGATGGCCGAATCAGCGCTCCGATTCGTCGAGCACGCCCCCTCCACCGAAAGCGCTAAAGGGCTCTGGCGGTGCGGGGAAGGAGGGCGAAGGCGCCCAGGTAGAGGAGGCCGGCGACCACCAGGAGGCCCTCGTAGCCGATGACGAGGGCCAGGTATTCGAGGCAGCCGCCGAGGATCGCGCCGAGAAGGTTGGCGCCGAAGGCCACGGTCGCGTCGGCGGTGTCGGCGAAGCGCTTGGCGAAGACCACGTTGGCGGCGAAGATCGGCATGAAGGCCACGACCACCGCCACCAGGGCGCGCAGGGGCAGGGGCAGCCCGAGCAGCCAGGAGTTCGGCACCAGGGCGGCGACCACCAGGCCGCCGAGCAGGATCGCGTACATGACGGGCAGCGGCGGCGTGCGGAAGCGCCGTGTCACCTCCACCGCGGCGAGCACCGCCACGAGCACCCCGGCGAACACGATGGCGTTGACGACCCACGTGGTGCCGAACAGCAGGGCGAAGCCCGTGACGTTCTTGGTCTCCAGCAGCAGGAACGACACGCCGAGCAGGAACAGGTCGGCGTAGGGGCGCATGCGGCGGAACGGACCGGCGACCGCGCGGACCGCGACGATGCTCACCAGCAGGATCAGGCTGAGCGCGATGAGGTAGATGGACGGGATGTCGCGGCCGTGGAGGTAGAGGAACGGGCGGTCGTCCACCGCCGGGGGCGGGGTGTCGGCCTTGGCGCCGGCCCACTCGCCGGCGCAGCGCTGCGCGTCGGCGGTGACCCCGGCGGTGATCACGGCCTGCTGCCCGGAGCCGACCTCGTCCACGCACGGCTTGTGGCCGAAGGCGGCCTGCGCGGTGGAGGCGAGCCGGTCGACCAGCCACTGCTCGCGGTAGTAGTTGTACATCGAGAACGCGCCGCCAGGCTTGAGATGGTCGTGCGCGGCGCGCATGGCCTCCTGGGTGAACAAGTAGCTCTCCAGGCGCAGCGAACTGGCCCCGGACACCAGGGTGAGCGAGTCGGGCAGGGCGAACAGGATGAGGTCGTACTTGCCGTCGGTGCGCTCCAGGAAGGCGCGGCCGTCGGTGATGTGGGTGGTGACGCGCGGGTCGCTGTAGGGCTGGTCGGGGTGGAAGGTGCCGCCGAGCTCACGGAGCTTGGGGTCGATCTCCACCGCGTCCACGTGCTTGGCGCCCTTGGACAGGGCGATGGCCACGTCGGTGCCGCTGCCCGCGCCCACGATGAGCACGTCGTCGAGGCTCGCCGCCGCCGACCGCTCGTACGGCAGGGCGTACTGCCGTTCCCACTGCAGGCGGTTGGCCGCGGGGATCGCCTGCTGGTGCGGGATGCCGTTGACCGCGATGTTCAGGATCGGAACGCCGCTGAAGTCGGCCCGTTCGTACGTCACCTTGTAGTACGGGGACCACAGCGTGCCCGGGCTGACCGTCTCCACGGTGAGGGCGCCGACGACCACCAGGGAGGGAAGGGTGACCAGCCCGAGGTAGCGGATCAGTGAGCGGGGCTGGAGCAGCGCCCCGTAGGCGACGGCGGCGATCAGGCCCCACGCGACCGGGGGCGCGCTCGCGAACGACAGCAGCGAGAACATCGCGATGCCGGTGAGGCTGCCGATGAGGTCGTAGCGGTAGGCCTCCAGCCGGGGAAGCTCGGGGAAGCACCTGCCGACCAGCTCGGCGGGCCCCATCAGCACGAGCGCCGCCGCGGTGAACACCACGGGGAGGATAGCCCAGGCGGGCGGCCCGCTCGTGGACAGGCTGGTGAAGTAGAGCACGCCCTCGGTCTCCCGGTTCACCGTCACCGGGAAGAACAGGACGATCAGCACCAGCACCGCGAGGACGATCGGCGAGTAGTACGGCTGCAGCGTGGTGCGCCCGACGCGGAGGAAGCCCAGTCCTATGCCGAGGAAGGAGCCCAGCAGCACGAAGTTCGTGAAGTAGCTCAGATGCACGATGTTGGAGCCGGTCCAGCGAATCAGCGCCAGCTCAAGGAAGAGCATGAACGCGCTGGCCAGCACCAGTCTCGGCCGCACCGTCAGCCAGTGGTCTCCTCCCGTACCGGAGCCGGGACGGGACGGCATGTCAACCTCGGCGATCATGCGTCTCAACGTAGTCAACCACCGCGTCCGGCGGAAGCCTTACGCGCGACCGCGTTCGGGACGGATGACGCCCGGAAATTTCCCACGATGCTTCGCATGCCTTCGCGGTGAATTACACGTTGACGTGGCATTTCTGCTGGTGGACGCGGTCGTGGCGGATGCAGGAACGTTGTGGCGTCTCGTCTTCGCGATCTCAGGGTGGTGTCCTCATGCGGGTCCTGATCCAGCTCCGTCCCTCCCCCGACGTCGTGGCCGCCGTCGCCGCCCCCGGCCTCGTCGCGACCACCGCCGACGTCACCGACGGCCTTCCCGGGGTCGCGCTCGACCACTCGTTCACCCCGGTCGCGCTCCCGAGGGCCCAGCCCGCCACCCTGGGGGGCGACCCTCTGTCGCTGCACCAGCCGCTGGTCTTCTCCATGGCGCCGGAGGAGGCGTCGGTGCTGGTGAGGGGCGAGATCTCCGACGACGAGGGCTCCGCGCGCCTGGCGCTGCTGCCCGGCGGCCGTCGCGACGTGGTGGGCATCTACGCCGATCCCGTCATCGAGACCAGCCTCACCTGCGGCGGCACCCCTCCCGTGGGCACCTGGCAGGACGTCGCCCGCCTGCTCGACGTGACGCGGCTCCAGTCGGAGGGCTACGACGGCACGGGCGTGGCGCTCGCGGTGTGCGACACCGGCATCAACGCCGCCCATGTGACCCACCAACTGGGCAAAGAGGTCACGATCGACGGCGAACGGAGCTGGACTCCCGGCGGGGTCTCCGGAAAGGCCGGGTCGTTCGCGGTCGACCATGGCACGATGTGCGCCTTCGACGCGCTGATCGCCGCTCCGGCCGCCTCTCTGATCGACGTCCCGGTCCTGCTGTCGCGGCGGCAGGGGGGCACGGCCATCGACGGGCTGCTCTCCGACGCGGTGGCGGCGTTCGCCCACCTGCGCACGGTCCTCGAAGCGCAGCCCGCCGCGACCCGGGCCCTGGTCATCAGCAACAGCTGGGGGTCGTTCTCCCCCGAGTGGGATCTGGCCCCCGGGCAGCCGGGGAACTACTCCGACAACGCGGCCCACCCGTTCAACATAATCGTCGGCAGCCTGGAGCAGGCGGGGGCCGACATCCTGTTCGCGGCCGGCAACTGCGGGTCCGAGTGCAAGGACCGGCGGTGCGCCTACAAGGGCCGTCCCATCGTCGGCGCCAACTCCCACCCGCAGGTCCTGTCCATCGGCGGGGTCGACACCAACGGCGAGCGGGTGGGCTACTCCTCGCAGGGGCCGGGACGGCTGAGCGACCGCAAGCCCGACATCTGCACCTACACGCACTTCTCCGGCTCGAAGGCGTTCGGCGAGGGCCGGCCCGACTCGGGCACCTCGGCGGCCTGCCCGGTGGCGGCCGGGCTCGTCGCCGCGATCCGCACCCGCTGGCCCGCCTCCCGGCTTTCCCCTGGGCAGCTCCGCACGCTGCTTCACCGCACCGCCGACGATCGCAGCGACGTGGGCTTCGACTACGACTACGGCTACGGCATCGCCGACACCACGGCGGTCCTGCGGGCGCTCGAACGACGGGCGGTGCGCGGCGCGCTGTGAGATGCCCTGCGCGTACCGGGGCCGGGCGGCGCGTAGCGTGGGGGGCATGGTCCTGGTCACGGTACAGCTCCCGCCGAAGGCGACCCTCGAACAGGCCATGCGGCAACTGGGCCTGAACGAGGACGAGGTGGACACCGCCTACGGCCTGGTCCCGCTCGACCCCGCCCAGGGCCTCTACGCGCTGCGCGTCACCGAGGACGCCGGCGACCGCGTCACCCCGGCGGACGGCGGCCCGTACGCGGACCCCCCGATCGAGCCGTACGGCCCGCCCGCCGACCTTTGACCGAGCGGTACGGCCCGCCCGCAGACCTTTGACCGAGCGCTTGCTAGGGGTTAGCCTTGGCCGGGCCGACGAGGGCCGGAGCCGGACACGAGGTCGCCATGGTGCAGCAGCAGCCGTCCAGCGGCGGGGTCATGCGGCGCGTCAGCGTCGCGCTCCGCCCGTTCTTCCGCCGGCTCGCGACCAGCCGGGGATTCTCCCTGGTGGCGCCCAAGATCGTCCCTCCCCTCGACCGGTTCCTCAACCGGGTCAGCGGAGGTCGTCTCCTGCTGGGCGACCAGATGATCCCCCACCTGCTGCTGACCACGACCGGCAGCAAGAGCGGCGAGCCCCGCCGGTCCCCGCTCGCCTGCCTGCCCGAGGAGGGCGGCGCGTTCCTGGTGGTCGGGAGCAACTTCGGCAAGGAGCGCCACCCGGCCTGGAGCGGCAACCTCATCAAGACGCCGCGGGCCACGGTCACCTTCCGGGGGCGCGTGATCCCGGTGACGGGCCACCTGCTCGCCGGGACCGACCGCGAGCGGGCGTGGGAGGCTCTCACCCGCCACTGGCCGGTGTACGAGGACTACACCGGAAGCTCCGACCGGGAGTTCCGCGTCTTCCGCCTCTCCCCCCGGACGGGCACCCCATAGGGTCCCGCGCACGCGGGCGCACCGCGAGACTCCCGTGGAGACCCTAGGATCTTGCGCATTCCGATCTTCTGAGTTCAGGAGTGCTCATCCCCATGCGTGATCGTGTACGTCAGGCCCTCGAATCGACGTGGTTCCAGCGCGCGATCATCACCGTCATCGTGGTCAACGCGGCGACCCTGGGCCTGGAGACCTCGCCCTCGATACTCGCGTCGTACGGCACCGTGCTCCACATTGTCGACCACGCCGCGCTGTACGTGTTCGTCGCCGAGCTGCTGGCGAAGATGTACGCCGACCGGGCGCGCTTCGTGCGCGACCCGTGGAACCTCTTCGACACCGTCATCGTGGCCGTCTCGCTCCTGCCGGCGGCCGGTGGGCTGTCGGTGCTGCGCGCCCTGCGGATCCTGCGGGCGCTGCGGCTGATCTCGGTGGTGCCGAGCCTGCGCCGGGTGGTGTCGGCGCTGCTCAGCGCGGTTCCCGGCATGGCCTCGATCGCCCTGTTGCTGGCCCTTGTGCTCTACGTGGCCTCGGTGATGGGCACCAAGCTGTACGGGGCGGCCTCCCCCGACTACTTCGGCGACCTGCCGACGTCGCTGTTCACGCTGTTCCAGACGATGACCGGGGACGGCTGGTCGGACATCAACCGGGACGTCATGGAGCACCACCCGTCGGCGTGGGTGTTCTTCGTGATATTTGTGCTGATCTGCACGTTCGTCGTGCTGAACCTGTTCATCGCCGTCGTCGTGAGCGCGATGGAGGAGGAGCACCAGCGGGAGCGCGGCGAGAGCGCGCCCCCTGGACCGCCCCCCGGACTGCCCGGCGAACTGGCCGCCGAACTGGCCGCCGAGCTGGCCGCGCTGCGCGCCGAGATCGCGGCGCTGCGCGAGGCCATGCCCACTCCCGAGAGCGCCTCCTCCATGCGCTGACGCGGCTCGGCTCAGCGGGAGTAGTGCTCGACGACGAGCTGCTCGTCCACAAGGACGGGGACCTGCTGACGCTCGGGCGTGCTGAGCAGCGTGAAGGTCAGCTCGCGCAGGTCCACGTCCAGGTAGGGCGCCATGATCTCGTCGGCGTAGGTGCCCTCGGCCGCCGCCACGAACGGCTGCATGGCGCGCGACCTGGGCCGTACGGCGACGGTCTGGCCGGGCCGTACGAGATAGCTGGGGATGTCGACCTTGCGCCCGTCCACGGTGATGTGGCCGTGGTTGACGTACTGGCGGGCAGCGTAGATGGACGGGGCGAGCCCCGAGCGGAGCACCAGCGAGGCGAGGCGGCTCTCCAGCAGCGAGACCAGCTCGGCGCCCGAGCGCCCCGGCCGGCGCTGGGCGAGGCCCCAGTACCTCCTCATCTGCTTCTCGGAGACGTCGTAGTACCAGCGCAGCTTCTGCTTCTCCATCCGCCGCAGGCTGTAGTCGCCCGCGGCGCGGCGGTTGGTCTTGCGGCCGTGCTCGCCCGGCGGGTAGGGCCGCTGCTCGAAGTAGCGCACGGCCTTTCTGGTCAACGGAAGGCCTGCCCGCCTGGACAGGCGCACTTTCGGTCCGGTGTAGCGCACGATGACCTCGCTGTGATTAGGTATGCCTAAGTAAGGGAAGCCTAACCTTAAATCGCCGTGTGACGCGAACTCGAACCCAAGGAGCCGACGCCATGCACGTGACGGTCCCCCCTATCTCCGAACGTATCCGGAGCCTCGCCACGGCCTCCGCGCCGACCCACGTCTCGCTGGACGGCTCGGCCCACGCCGCCCGGGGCGGGGTCGACGCCGCCGGCCGGCCGCTCCTGCTGGTCAAGCCGGGCGAGCCTCTGCACGCCATCCCCGCCTCCGACGACGTGGTCGTCACCGTCGACCTCGCCGCCACCCGCACCCTGGGCGGGATCGACCACCCCCGCGGCCTGCTCAAGGTGCACGGCTGGGCGCAGGCCGTGCCCGCGGACCAGGCCAGGGACGCGGCCGTGGCCGTGGCGGGGCGCTGCCCGGACGAGGCGCTGTTCGCGGCCGTCGAGGGAGACCCCCGCGGCCCCCGCCTGTTCCGCGTCGACGTCGGCTACGTGATCTACCTGACAGGCCAGGAGTCGGGGATGCTGGACGCCGAGGACTACCTCGGCTCCGGACCAGACCCGTTCCTCGACGCGGCCGAGCGCATCCTGCGCCACGTGAACGAGTCCCACCGCGACCAGCTCCACCGGGCCGTCCAGACCATGCTGGGCGAGCCCGCGCCGGAGGTCTGGCTGTGGGAGCTCGACCGCTACGGCGTGACCGTGCGCTCGGGCATCGAGGACCCCACGCTCATCCGGGTGCCCTGGCCCTCACCGGTCGACGGCCCCGAGGCTCTGGAGCAGGCCCTGAGCTGCCTGATATGCACCCACTGACCACACCGCCCGGCCGCCTCCCCGCCTAACCGGCCGAGCCCACCGGGTGGGGCGGCCACGCGGAATGGGCCGCCTCGAACGGCCCCGTGCCGTCGATGGAGGCGTCGACCACCTCCGGGGCCAGGATGTGGTCGATCACCATGACCGCGCAGCCGGTGATGCCCGCGCCGGCGCCGAGGCGGCTGCGCTCGATGCGCAGGCTCCGGGTGGACAGCGCCGTGGAGCGCCGGTAGACCACCTCGCGGACGCTGGAGACCAGCGGCTGGAAGTTCTCCGCGACGTCGCCGCCGAGGACCACCACGGCGGGGTTGAGCAGGTTGACCGCGCTCGCGATCACCTCCCCGAGCAGCCGTCCGGCCCTGCGCACGACGGTCATGGTCTCGGCGTCACCCGCGCGCACCAGCGTGACCACGTCCGCCAGCGAGGAGACCTCCCGGCCCCGCGCCCGAAGGTCGCGCAGGATCGCGGTGCCGCTGGCCACCGAGTCGACGCAGTCGACGTTGCCGCACCGGCACAGCACTCCCCCGCCGTCGCGCACGGGGATGTGGCCGATCTCCCCGGCCGCGCCGAGCGCCCCGCGCAGGATCTCGCCCCCGGCGATCACCCCGGCGCCGATGCGGGTCGACACCTTCACGAACAGCAGGTCGGCGACCTCCCGCGCGTACGCCTCGCGGTACTCGCCCATGGCGATGACGTTCACGTCGTTGTCCACGAAGACGGGCACCGGGTAGCGCGCCGAGATGAGCGGCGGGATGACCACGCCGGTCCAGCTCGCCATCACGCGCGCGCTCTCGGTGCGCCCCGCCGCGAACTCGACGGTCGCGGGCACGCCGAGCCCGACGCCCCGCACGTCCGACATCGGCCGGTCTCCCAGCAGGTCGGCCCAGACGTCCATCAGCAGCGGCAGCACCACGCCGGGGCCGCGCTCGACGTCGATCTCCAGGTCGGTGCGGGCCAGCTCGCGACCCGCGAGGTCGCACAGGGCGATCTGCGTACGGCTGGCGCCCAGCGAGGCGACGAGGACCACCCCGCCCGCCGCGTTGAAGGCGAGCCTGGCCGGGGGCCGGCCGCCGGTGGAGGGGCCCTCGGTGTCCTCCACGACCAGGCCGCGTTCGAGGAGGCCGGCCACGCGCAGCGCCACGGCCGGGCGCGACAGCCCGGTGACCCTGCCGATGTCCGCCCTCGTGACCGCCTCACCGGTGCGGATGAGGTGGAGCACCTCGCCGCCGCTGGCGAGCGCGGACGCTGATCGTCGACCCATCGGCCAAGTCAATCACACCTCTTTTGTAATCTGAAGTTCCTAAGCTCCTCATCTCAAATGCCAAAACTGCGGTTGTGTGTGACCAAAGATCGGGCTAGTGTCCGGTCTGTCCTTAGTTGGTAGATCTACGGAGCTTTCCCCCGTGCCTGAGCCCGCACCCCCGACCGCGTTCGCGCCCTCCACCGCGCCGTCGACCGTGCCGTCGACGCTGTCTATGCCGTCGATGCCCTCGATGGCGTCCGCGCCTTCCGCCCCGCCGGCGGCCTCCGCTGATCCCGGGCCCTCCGCCCCGGCGGTGTCCGGGCGCACCACGGCGCACGTGGCCGACCTGATCGTGTTCGGCGGCACCGGCGACCTCTCGATGCGGAAGCTGCTCCCCGCCCTGTATCACAGCGACCGCGACGGCCGGCTCGCGCCGGAGACCCGCATCATCGCCATGTCGCGAGGCGGGCTCACCGATACCGACTTCCGCGGCAAGGTCGAGGCCGAGGTACGGCCCGGCCTGCACGCCGGCGACGCCGAGGGATGGGACCGGTTCCTCCGGCGGCTCCACCACGTGTCCGTCGACGTGGGCGGCCCCGACCACGCCGGCTGGAGCGCGCTCACCCACCTGCTCGCCGGCAGGGAGAACACCGCGAGGATCTTCTACCTGGCAAGCCCGCCGATGACCTTCGGCCCGTTCTGCAGGGGCGCGCACGAGGCGGGCCTGGTGACCCCGCTCTCCCGGGTGGTGCTGGAGAAGCCCCTCGGCCGCGACCTGGCGGGCGCGCGGCGCATCAACGACGAGGTCGGCGCCATCTTCCAGGAGCACCAGATCTTCCGTATCGACCACTACCTGGGCAAGGAAACCGTCCAGAACCTGCTCGTGCTGCGCTTCGCCAACGCGTTCCTGGAGCCGATCTGGAACTCCCTGTGGATCGACCACGTCCAGATCACCGCGGCGGAGTCGGTCGGCACGCCGGGGCGGCGGGGGTACTACGACCACGCGGGCGCGCTGCGCGACATGGTGCAGAACCACCTGCTCCAACTGTTGTGCCTGGTCGCGATGGAGCCGCCGTCACGCAACGACCGCGAGTCCATCCGCGACGAGAAGGTCAAGATCCTTCAGTCCCTCCGGCCGATCTCCGGCACTGAGGCCGACCGGTTCACCGTGCGGGGGCAGTACGTCGCCGGGGAGTCGCGCGGGCAGGCCGTCCCCGGCTACCTCGACGAGCCCGACCAAACCGCGCCCACCGACGCGTCGCGCCGCGTGGAGACCTTCACCGCCATCCGCGCGGAGGTGAAGAACTGGCGCTGGGCGGGCGTGCCCTTCTACCTGCGCACCGGCAAGAGGATGCCCTACCGCCGCTCGGAGATCGTCGTCCAGTTCAAGGACGTGCCCCACTCGATCTTTCCCGGGGGCGGCCCCAACCGGCTGGTGCTGCGCCTCCAGCCGAGCGAGGGCATCCACCTGCACATCATGGCCAAGGAGCCGGGCGCGGGCGAGGTCGTCCCCCGGCCCGTCCCGCTCAGCCTGAGCTTCGCCGACACCTTCCGCACCCGCGTGCCCGAGGCGTACGAGCGCCTGCTCATGGACGTCCTGTCGGGCAACCCGACCCTGTTCATGCGGCGCGACGAGGTCGAGGCGGCCTGGAGCTGGATCGATCCCATCATCGCTACCTGGGAGTCGTCGGCGGCGCTCCCCGAGACCTACCCTGCCGGTACGAGCGGACCGGCCGCCGCCCACGAACTGCTCGGCCGCAGCGGCCGCGCCTGGCACGAGGAGGACCTGCCATGAACCGCACCGTACAGGAGGTCACCGAGCGCCTCGCCCAACGCAGCCTTCGCAGCCGCACGGCCTACCTTGAGCGCGTCGGCGCCGCCGCGAGCGAGGCCAGGGAGCGGGGGCCGGCCCGCGCGAGCCTCGGCTGCGCCAACCTCGCCCACGGCTTCGCCGCCTGCTCGCCCGGCGACAAGCTGGCCCTGCGCGGGAACGAGAGGCCCGGCGTCGCGATCGTGTCGGCGTACAACGACATGCTGTCGGCGCACCAGCCGTACGAGACCTACCCGGCGATCCTGAAGGACGCCGTGCGCGAGGCGGGCGGCGTGGCGCAGTTCGCGGGCGGCGTCCCGGCGATGTGCGACGGCGTCACCCAGGGCCGCGCGGGCATGGAGTTGTCGCTCTACAGCCGGGAGGTCATCGCGATGGCCACGGCGATCGCGCTCTCGCACGACATGTTCGACGGCTCGCTGCTGCTCGGCGTCTGCGACAAGATCGTGCCGGGGCTGCTGATCGGCGCGCTGCACTTCGGGCACCTGCCCGCGATCTTCGTGCCGGCCGGGCCCATGCCCTCCGGGCTGCCCAACAAGCTTAAGGCGCGCACCCGCCAGCTCTTCGCCGAGGGCAAGATCGGCCGGGGCGCGATGCTGGACGCGGAGGCCGCGTCCTACCACTCCCCGGGGACCTGCACGTTCTACGGCACCGCCAACTCCAACCAGGTGCTCATGGAGGTCATGGGCCTGCACCTGCCGGGCGCGACGTTCGTCAACCCCGGCACCGAGCTGCGCGAGGGCCTCACCCGCGCCGCGGCGAGGCGTGTGGTCGAGATCACCGCGCACGGGGAGGAGTACACCCCGGTCGCCGAGGTCGTCGACGAGAAGGCCCTGGTCAACGCGGCCGTGGCGCTGCTCGCCACCGGCGGCTCGACCAACCACACCATGCACCTGGTCGCCATCGCCGCCGCGGCCGGCATCGAGCTGCTCTGGGACGACCTGGCCGCGCTCTCGTCGGTCGTCCCCTTGCTGACCCGGATGTACCCCAACGGCCAGGCGGACGTGAACCACTTCCAGGCGGCGGGCGGCATGCAGGTGCTGATGGGCGACCTGCTCGACGCCGGGCTCCTCCACGAGGACGTGCTGACGGTCGCCGGGTGCGGACTCGGCCTCTACCGGGGCGGGCCGGAGCTGACGGAGACCGGGGTCGTCTGGGAGGAGCGGGCCACGCGGAGCGCCGACCTCGACGTGCTGCGCCCGGTCGCCGAGCCGTTCTCGGCCGACGGCGGCATCCACATGCTCAGCGGGAACCTCGGCCGCGCGGTCAGCAAGGTGTCGGCGGTCAACCCCGAGCACCAGGTGATCGAGGCCCCCGCCAAGGTCTTCGACGACCAGTCCGAGCTGCTGGCGGCGTTCGCGGCGGGCGAGCTGGACGCGCAGGACTTCGTCGCGGTGATCCGCTACCAGGGTCCGAGCGCCAACGGCATGCCGGAGCTGCACAAGCTGACCCCGCCGCTCGCCGTGCTGCTGGACCGGGGGCAGCGGGTCGCGCTCGTCACCGACGGCCGCATGTCCGGGGCGTCGGGCAAGGTGCCCGCGGCCATCCACCTGTCCCCGGAGGCGGCGGACGGCGGCCCGATCTCGCTGGTCAGGGACGGCGACCCGATCCGGCTCGACGCGAGGACGGGCACGCTGGACATCCTGATCCCCGAGGCCGAGCTGGCCGCCCGGACACCCGAGGGCCGGCCGCTGCGTGACGACGAGTGGGTGGGCACCGGCCGCGAGCTGTTCGCCGCCTTCCGCCGCGCGGCGGGTCCCGCCGAGCGCGGCGCCGGCATCTTCGCCCTCAACGGCGCGGAGGGTCGTGAGGGGGTCCTCACCTTCGACGACGCGGAAAGCCGTCTCGTCCTCGACGGCCCGGAAGCCCGTACGGAGGCCCTCGTCCTTGACGGCGCTGAAAGCCGTACGGAGGTCTTCTCCCTCGACGGCGCGGAAGGCCGTACGGAGGCCCTCGTTTCCGGCGGCGTGGAGGGGCGCGCGTGAGCCCGATCCCCCTTCCGTCCCCGCAGAGCCCCTGGCTGGTCGCCGACGTCGGCGGCACCAACGCGCGCTTCGGGCTGGTCACCCGGCCCGGCGGGCGTCCCGGCAGGGTCACCGTGCTGGCCGGGGCCGAGTACGACGGCCTGCCGGACGCGGTGCGCTCCTACCTCGACGACCACGCCGGAGGGGTGCGGGCCTCCGCCGCGTGCCTCGCGATCGCCGGCCCGGTGAACGCCGACCGCTACCGCCTGACCAACACCGGCTGGACCGGCTCAGTCGGCGAGCTGGACATCCCGCACGTCGAGCTGCTCAACGACTTCGAGGCGCTGGCGCTGGCCCTGCCGCACCTCGCCGCCGGCGATCTGGCCTCGCTCGGCGGCCCGCCCCCGGCGCCGGACATGGTGAAGGCGGTGCTCGGTCCCGGCACCGGGCTGGGCGTCGCCGGGCTGGTCCCCGTGGGGGACGGCTGGGTGCCCGTGCCGGGCGAGGGCGGCCACGTCGCGGTGCCCGCCGTCACCGGCCTGGAGATCGAGGTCGTACGGGCGCTGCGGGCCGACGGCATGTCGTTCGTGGACGCCGAGCACCTGCTGTCCGGCCCCGGGCTCGTACGGCTGCGCCACGGGCTCGCGCTGGTGAACGGCACCCCCGTGGCCCCGCTCCCCGCCTCGGAGATCGTGGCGCGGGTGGACGATTCGCTGTGCGCGCGTACGGTTGAAGTGTTCTGTGGTCTTCTGGGGAGCTTCGCGGCTAATGTCGCTCTCACGTTGGGCGCACGCGGCGGGGTGTATCTCGGGGGTGGGATCGTGCCGAGGATCGTCAGGCGCATCCAGGAGAGCGACTTCCGGCGCCGGTTCGAGGCGAACCTCGTGCTGTCCGACTACCTGAGCGAGATCGCGACCACGGTGATCGTGGCCGAGCAGCCCGCGCTGACCGGCGCGGGGGCCTGGCTCGCCCGGCGCGTGACGGGGCGGGAGCCCGCCGTCGCCTCCCCCCGAACACCCGTCACCCCCGAAACGTCGCTTAGCCCTGCAACGTCGGTTACCCCTGCAACAAGGAGCGCGGCCCCGTGACCATCCTCGATCTCGCCCCTGTCGTCCCGGTCGTCGTGATCGACGACGTGGAGACGGCGGTCCCGCTCGCCCGGGCGCTTGTGGCGGGCGGCCTTCCCGTCATCGAGGTGACGCTGCGCACGTCCTGCGCCCTCGACGCCATCGCGCGGATCGCCGCCGAGGTCCCGGACGCCGTGATCGGCGCGGGCACGGTCAGGACCCCGGCCGACGTCGCGGCGTCCACCGGCGCGGGCGCCCGGTTCCTGGTCAGCCCCGGCAGCACGCCGGCCCTCGTGGACGCGATGCTGGACAGCGGCGTGCCTTTCCTGCCGGGCGCGGCGACCGCGTCCGAGGTCCTGGCGCTCGCCGAGCGCGGGCTGACCGAGCTGAAGTTCTTCCCCGCCGGGCCCGCCGGCGGCGTCGCCTACCTCAAGGCCCTCGCCGGGCCGATCCCGGAGGTACGGTTCTGCCCGACGGGCGGCATCCGCCTGGAGACGGCTCCCGAGTACCTGGCGCTGCCGAACGTCGGCTGCGTCGGCGGCACCTGGCTGACCCCGGCCGACGCGCTCGCCTCCGGCGACTACTCCCGGATCGAGAAGCTCGCCTCGGAGGCCGCCGCCCTGCGGACCCGTACGAGCTAGCCGGCGTCGCGCATCGACAGGGGCGGCGCGAGGTGCTCCAGCGATCTGCGCTCGGCGTTCACCGCGAGGACGAGCGCGACCAGCCCGGCGAACACCATCATGGCGGCGGCGAACAGGTAACCGTAGAAGAGCCTGGTCGGATCCGGATGGTCGCGGTCGCCGATGAGCGCGCCGAAGACGGTCGGGCCGAGGGCCCCGAACGTCTGGGCCACCGCGAAGAACAGCGCGATCGCCAGCGCCCTGATCTCCAGGGGGAACAGCTCGCTGACGGTCAGGTAGCCCGAACTGGCCGCCGCCGAGGCGATGAAGAAGATCACCGACCAGAGTAGCGTCTGCGTGGTCGCGGTGAGCATGCCCTCCTTGAACAGCCACCCCGTGACCGCGAGCAGCGTCCCGGAGACGATGTAGGTGCTGGAGATCATCACCCTGCGGCCGAGCGTGTCGAACAGGCGCCCGAGGAGCAGCGGCCCGGCGAGGTTGCCGAGCGCGAACGCGAAGAGGTACTTCGAGGCGTCATGGGGGGTCACGCCGTAGAACGTGCTCAGCACCAGGACATAGGTGAAGAAGATCGCGTTGTACAGGAACGACTGGCTGATCATCAGGGTCGCGCCGAGGAACGTGCGCCTCGGGTACTCCCGCAGGAGCACCCGGGCGATCTCCCGGTACGACGGGGCTCCGTGCGGGCGGAACTCCATGGCGCGGCCCTCGTCCACCGGGGCGAGCGGCGCTCCGCCGTTCTCGACGGCGGCCTCGATCTCGGCGGTGGTGCGCTCGGCATCCTCCTGCCTGCCGTGCGTGAGCAGCCAGCGCGGGCTCTCGGGAAGGTGGCGGCGCAGCACCCAGATGGCCACCCCGAGCAGCGGCCCGATCAGCAGCCCGAGCCGCCAGCCCAGGTTGATGGGGAAGACGGCCGGGTTGAGCAGCACGTACGTGCTCGCCGTGCCAATCATGGCGCCCAGCCAGTACGTGCCGCTCACGGCGAGGTCGACCCTGCCCCGGTAGTGCGAGGGGATCAGCTCGTCGATCGCCGAGTGGATCGCGGAGTACTCACCGCCGATGCCCGCCCCGGACCAGAACCTGAAGAACAGCAGGAAGGCCAGGTTGGGCGAGAAGGCGGTGATCCCGTTCGCGACCAGGTAGAGCCCGAGCGTCAGGATGAACAGCCTGCGCCTGCCGAACCGGTCGGACAGCCGCCCGAACACCAGCGCCCCGATCACCTCGCCGACCAGGTAGACGGTCGCGGTGATCCCCACCTCGACCGCCGACAGCCCGAGGGTGCGGCTGTCCTCCAGCACCGACCCGACCGCGCTGGCGATCGTGATCTCCATCCCGTCCAGCACCCACGCGACCCCGAGCGCGGCCACGAACCGCGTGTGGAACCGCGACCACGGCAACCGATCGAGCCGCGCGGGCACCAGACTCCGGACGACCGTCTCCATGGTCACTCAGCGTAGCTACCCGGTCGCCGCGGCGCCCGCCTTGGCGTCGGTCATCGACAGGGAGGGCGCGAGGTCCTCCAGGGAGCGGCGCTCGGCGTTCACCGCGCAGAACAGCGCCACGATCCCGGCCGCCACCATCAGTCCCGAGGCGAGCAGGTAGCCGTAGAACAGGCGGGACGGGTCGGGGTGGTCCTGGTCGCCGATGAGCGCGCCGAACAGGACGGGGCCGAGGGCGCCGACCCCCTGGGCGATCGAGAAGAACAACGCGATCGCCAGCGCCCTGATCTCCAGGGGGAACAGCTCGCTGACGGTCAGGTAACCGGCGCTGGCCGCCGCCGAGGCGACGAAGAAGATCACCGACCACAGCAGGGCCTGCGTGGTCGCGGTGAGCATGCCCTCCTTGAACAGCCACCCCGTGACCGCGAGCAGCACCCCGGACACGATGTAGGTGCTGGAGATCATCGGCTTGCGCCCGATGGTGTCGAACAGCGGCCCCAGCAGGAACGGGCCCGCGAGGTTGCCCACCGCGAAGACGAGGAGGTACTTGGAGGCGTCGCTCGCGGACACGCCGTAGAACGTGTTGAGCACGATGACGTAGGTGAAGAAGATCGCGTTGTACAGGAACGACTGGCTGACCATCATCGTCACGCCGAGGAACGTGCGCTTGGGGTATTCCCGCAGGACCACCCTCAGGATCTCCCGGTAGGACGGGGCGCCGTGCGGGCGCAGTTCCATGGCCTTGTCCTCGTCCACGGCCGGCAGTTCGCGCCCGCTCTCGGCGACCGCCTCCTCGACCGTCCGCGTGGCCTCCTCGGCCTCCTCGTGCCTGCCGTGCATGAGCAGCCAGCGCGGGCTCTCGGGAAGGTGGCGGCGCAGCACCCAGATCATGGCTCCGAGCACCGGCCCGATCAGCAGCCCGATCCGCCAGCCGAGGTCCAGGGGCAGCACGTCGGGGTTGAGCAGCACGTACGTGCTCGCCGTGCCGATGATCGCGCCCAGCCAGTACGTGCCGCTGACCGCGAGGTCGACGCGGCCCCGGTATCGGGAGGGGATCAGTTCGTCGATGGCCGAGTGGATCGCGGCGTACTCCCCGCCGATGCCGGCTCCGGCGAAGAAGCGGAAGACCAGCAGGAAGGCCAGGTTGGGCGAGAAGGCGGTGATCCCGTTGGCGACCAGGTAGAGCCCCAGCGTCAGGACGAACAGCCTGCGCCTGCCGAACCGGTCGGACAGCCGCCCGAACACCAGCGCGCCCGCCACCTGGCCGATCAGGTAGACGGTCGCGGTGAACCCCACCTGGACGGCCGACAGCCCGAGCGTCTGCCTGTCCTGCAGCACCGACCCGATCGCGCTGGCGATCGTGATCTCCATCCCGTCCAGCACCCACGCGACCCCGAGCGCGACGACCAGCCGCGTGTGGAACCGCGACCACGGCAACCGGTCCAGCCGCGCCGGTACCAGGGTCCGTACTGCGTTCTCCATGATGACCTGCCTAGCGATGCGCTCCTGCGAGGTCCGCCGGACCGCCCGCGGAAGCCGGCGACGCCCAGCAGATGTTCTTGGCACCCGCCACTTCCCACGCCGCGCTCCCCCTAACAAGCGGAGAACAGCGAGCGGCTTTTCCGGATACCAATAATTGACTCCGGCGAAACGCGGGCCACCGGGGCTCGCATGGGGCCGGACGCTAATCTTCCTGATCGTGGCACCGCCCGGACCGTGAATTCACCGGTCCGGGAGTTGGTCGTCATGACGCTCCGGCGTGAACGCGGCGTACGGAAGGGAAGGACGACGATGACCGTTCCGAGCACCCAGATGGAAGGTCACGTGGCCGGGCGGCGCCCTCGCCGGGCACGGCTGGGCGACCGGTGGCTGCGGTTGCGCACCAGTGCCGGGATGGTGGGCGCCCTGGCCGGGCTGGCCACGGTGACGGCCGCGCCCGCCGACGCGACCGCGGGAAGCGACGGCAGCTTCGAGACCCCCGTGGTCAGGCCGAACACGTTCCAGACCTTCTCCTCGGGCCAGTCCATCGGGGCGTGGAACGTGACCGCCGGCACCGTGGACCTGGTGGGCCAGGGGTTCTGGGAGGCGGCCGACGGTGTCCAGTCGCTCGACCTGAACGGCTCAGGCACCGGCGCGGTCTCCCAGACCTTCAGCACGCTCCCGCTGGTCAAGTACGAGATCGGCTACCGGCTCTCGGGAAATCCGGCGGGCACACCGGTGGTGAAGACCGGGGACATCCGGATCGACGACCAGGTGGTGGGCAAGTTCTCGTTCGACACCACGGGGACGCGTCTCTCCGACATGGGCTACACCCGGCAGAAGGTGACTTTCGTCGCGAACGGCCTGTCCACCACCGTGCGGTTCTCCAGCACCGTCCCCGGCGGCTTTGGTCCCGTCATCGACGACGTCGAGATCAGAAGCTGCCTGGTCGTCATCTGCCATCTCTGAAGTTCTGCCACCTGTGAAGATCCGTCATCTGTGAAAGCGGAACACGCCTTCGGGTGAACCGGGATTCTCGTACGAGCCGGGGCCTTCACCGTGTAGATCAGGGAATGCTCCCCCGGTTCGTGGGCCTAGACCGCTCCGAACAGGGCAGACGGCTCTGACCGGCTCGTACGTCACGGGCCTGGCCGCGCGGCGCGCGGTGGTTGGCGACGACCAGGGAGAAGGCCCGGAGATGGCGCAGCGAGCCGAGCAGGACACGGGGCAGCGCGCTGACGATCAGCGTTCGGAGCAGGACGACGACCCGCCTCCGGGACAGCGGGCCGAGCGGCAGGGGCACCCCGGGGAGCCCCGGCTCCCGGCGGCGTGCGCGGTGGTGGTGGCCATCGCCCTCTATTCGGCGCTGCCGAGCCACCTCATTCTCGGGCCGAGGTTCGTCGTGCCCGCGCTGGAGCTGCTGCTGTTCGTCCCCCTGGTCGCGGTGAACCCCTGGCGGATGCGCCGCGAGAACCGCCTGCTGCGGCGCCTGTCCATCGGGCTCGTGCTCCTCATCGCGGTGACCAACACGGTGGCGCTGGTGCTGCTGGTGGAACAGCTCGTCGCCGGGCGGACCGACAACGGCAAGCAGTTGCTGCTCGCGGCCGGGCAGGTATGGCTCACCAACATCATCATCTTCGCGATGGCGTACTGGGAGCTCGACCGGGGCGGGCCCGTCCAGCGCACACAGGCGCGGGGC
>NZ_JBEZFH010000109.1:0-23667 GCF_040649355.1 Sphaerisporangium sp. NPDC049002
CGCGCGCTGGGTGGGGCCACCAGCCGGCGGGAGGCCACCAATCGTTGGCCGACCACTGGGTTTGCCCACGTGTCAGGTCCGTGGAGTGCACGAGATCATGATGGTGCAAACTCGTGTGCAGGTGCAAGAGCGAATGCACGTGCAGAAGGGCCGTGCAACCGGTACGGTGGGCCACGGGAAGTAAGACCGAAGGGGGTCCACACGCGCGATCTTTGACAGACTGTGAACCAGTCCACAACCGGAGGAAAGCACGTGTCCATCGACCCGCCTGGTTCCGGCTCAACGGTTCGGCGCATCATGTTGGGCGCCAGCCTACGCAGGCTGCGTGAGGAACGCGGGCTAACCCGTGAGGTCGCGGGATTCCACATCCGCGCTTCCGAGTCCAAGATCAGCCGGATGGAGCTCGGACGGGTCGGGTTCAAGACGCGTGATGTCGAGGATCTGCTCACGCTCTATGGCGTCAACGACGACGCCGATCGCCGTGGGCTGCTCGAAATGGTCCGTGAGGCCAATACTCCCGGATGGTGGCACAAATACAGCGACCTGCTTCCCACATGGTTCTCGACGTACGTCGGGCTCGAAGAGGCGGCCTCGGTGATCCGCACCTACGAGGTGCAGTTCGTCCCGGGTCTCCTGCAGACCGCCGCGTACGCCCGGACGGTGATCAGGCTCGGGTACCCCGACGTCACGGAGGAGGAGATCGAGCGCCGTGTGCATCTGCGTATGCAGCGGCAGGAACGTCTCACCCGTGAGGACGGACCGAAACTCTGGGCTGTCATCGACGAGGCCGCTCTGAGGCGGCCCATCGGCGGCAAGGAGATCATGTATGAGCAGCTGCAGCACCTGATGGCGGTCGCGAGCCTGCCGGCCATCACATTGCAGGTGATGCCGTTCCAGTTCGGTATGCATGCGGCCGAGGGTGGAGCGTTCACCATCCTGCGTTTTCCAGAGTCCGACCTGTCGGACGTGGTCTACGTCGAGCAGCTGTGGGGTGCCCTCTATCTGGACAAGCGTGAGGACATTGATCCGTACCTCACCGCCATGGAACAGCTGTGCATCGAGAGCACAACTCCCGGGGGCACTGCCGAGATACTCGGCGACATACTTAGAGAGACCTAGATGAACCAGCCGTATAACGGAATGCCGGCCACGAGCCTAACCGGCGTCGCGTGGCGAAAGAGTGTTCACAGCAACTCGCAGGGTAACTGCGTCGAGCTTGCCAAACTCCCCGACGGGGGCGTCGCCGTCCGGAATTCGCGCTTCCCGGACGGTCCAGCCCTCATCTACACCCGAGACGAGATCCGGGCGCTCGTGCTCGGCGTCAAGGATGGCGAGTTCGACAATCTGGTCGCGTAACACCCTGTTCACATATCGCGAGTCCGGTTAACCGGAGAGCGCCGATCGTGTAACCGGGGTCGTTCATCGATCCGGCACACTGGGTCTGTCCACTTCCTGAAGTTCTCGTGGGGGCCGTGATGCTGGACCAGATGACTCTCTACCCCGTAGCCGACGACGTGCTGTTCGCACCAGGGGGCCGCGTCGTGATCCGTACGTACGGCGTCGCGTCCGCGGCCTCCACCGAGGAGGACGGCGCCCGTCCCGTCTCCTACCGCACCTGGGTGACGGGAGTCAGGGACCAGCCCAGATACTGGCGCTGGGGTCATTTCGAGGACGCCCGCCGTGGCCACCACAGGGTGCTCGAATGGCTGACCGGCCGGGGCCCCCAGCCTCAGCCCGTCGCCGGCTGACCTCTCCTCGCGGGCACGACCGCTGATCGTCCCGTGCCCGCTCACGGCTTCTTGTACGGCCGCCGCCGCGAGGCTAGTCTTCGACCAAGCGTTAGCTTGGTTTTGGAGGTCTCGATGCGCCGTGGGATCTATCTGATCGAAGAGGTCGACTTCCGGCCGATGAACTCGCGCAAGCCGCTTGAGTACCTCACCTGGCTGACCAGGTACAAGAAGGAAGACCAGCGGCTCGACCGCCCCGAGCTCACCAAGGGCCTGTCGATCCGGTCACGGGAGATCGACCTGGTCGGCGCCTTCTACGCGGTGGGCATCACCGGCCACCCCCAGTTCAAGGCCGTCACGCTGTGGGACTGCCACGGCGGCTGGGACGGCGGCTGGCGCCAGATGATGAACATCTACGACGGCGTCGACGACAGGCTCTTCCTGTCCGACATCGACGACCTGCGCTTCTCGGCCTTCTCGCGCCCGCTCGGCGCCGTGGACGGCAGCCCGGCCGTCGCCTCCCTGCTCGCCGAGGGGTACGCGGCGCCGTTCTACCTGTTCGAGAGCGCCCAGGTGCGACCCGGAGCGGCCCTCGACTACCTCGCGGCCGTGAAGGAGGAGCGAGCCCCCGTCCTCGCCGACCACGGCCACCGGCTCGTCGGCCTGTACGAGGTGCTCTTCTGCGACACCGAGGTCGTCACGATCTGGGGCGTGTCCCTGGACGACCACCTGTCCACCCAGCGGGCCAGGGACGCCGCACTCGGCCTGGACGACGAGGTCGAGGCCGACCCGCGCCTGCTCGACTGGGCGAAGCGCGCGAGGAACTTCCTCGACGGCCCCTGGCGCGAGACCCTCCTGGCCCCCTTCCCCGGCTCCCGCCTGGCCCCGTGACCCTCCGCCGGGCGGCGGATCGCGTCAGAGATCGCGGCCCGGTACGGGGGCGTTCCAGCGGGCGATGGCGTGTTCTTCGTGTTCGAAGCCGAGGACGGAGATCGTGCCGGTGTCGAGCGTGAAGAAGCGGCCGTCCCGCGGGGGAAGGGCGAGCCACCGGGCGGTGAGCACGCGCAGGAAGTGACCGTGGGAGACCAGGACCACCGTGCCCTCGGCCTGGAGGACCCGTGCGATCACCTTGTCGGCCCGCTCGGCGACCTGCTCGACCGACTCTCCCGGATGCTCGGCGTCGCCGGGGATCACGCCGTCGCGCCACAGGTACCAGCCGGGACGTCGCTTCCTGATATCGGCGGTCGTGATGCCCTCGTAACCTCCGTAGTCCCACTCCCAGAGGTTCGCGTCGAGCTCGTACCCGGTCAGCCCGGCGAGCTCCGCCGTACGCCGGGCGCGCAGCGCGGGGCTGACCAGGACGAGCGAGAACCGCTCGTCCTTCAGTGCGGGCGCGAGGGCGCGGGCCTGCTCCTCACCCTTGGGCGTGAGCGGGAGGTCCGTACGCCCGGTGTGCCGGCCGTCCCGGCTCCACTCGGTCTCTCCGTGACGCAGGAGAATGAGTTCGTCCATATCGGACCATCATCTACCGTCCGGCGAGCTCTTCGACGATCGGGGTGAAGGCGTCCAGGTCAGGCTCGTTGTGCAGGACGTAGTAGGAGAGGTCGTGCTCGTCGCGCCAGCGGCGGAGCTTCTCCACGATCTCGTCGTGGGAGCCGAGCAGCACCTGGGGCGTCTCGTCCTGCCCGCTGGAGTCGGCGGCGCTCCACGCGGCCTCGGACCTGCGTATGCCGACCTGCAGGACGCTGGTGCCGAGCTCGATCGCCTCGTACCGCTCACCGGCGGCGGTACGGACGATGTCGATCTTCTTCACGAACGCGTCCAGGCCGGAGTCGGCTCCGTCGGGACCGGAACCGTCGGCACGTACCAGCCTGGCCAGGTTGATCACGTCCGCCTCGTGGGCCGCGAGCCTCAGCACGCGCGGCCCGCCGCCTCCGAGCAGCAGCTTCGGGTGAGGCCGCTGCACGGGCTTGGGCCGCTGGTCGAGGCCGGTGATCCGGTAGTGCTCGCCCTCGAAGCCGAACGGCCCGTCCGACCAGAGCCCCTTGAGCACGGCGATCCCCTCGGCGAGCCGGTCCACGCGCACGCCCGGCGGGTCCAGGGGGAGGCCGGCGGCGGTGTAGTCGGCCGCCATCCAGCCGGTGCCGAGGCCGACCTCCACGCGGCCCTCGGACAGGACGTCGACGGTCGCGGTCTCCTTGGCGAGCACCGCGGGGTGCCGGAAGTCGTTGGCGAACACCAGCGTGCCGACGCGAAGGCGCGTGGTCGCGCAGGCGGCGGCCGTCATCGCGGCGACGGGGGCGAACCGCGGGCCCGTCAGGTGGTCGGGGACGAGCAGCACGTCGAAACCGGAGTCCTCCAGGCGCCGGGCCTTGTCCGCCCAGGACTTGGCGGTGTCGGCCTCGCGGATGACGGCGGCGAACCGGAACGGCCTCTTCACGGCGGGGTCTCCTTTCGAGCCCATACGAGCAAGCGCTTGCTAAAGACTAGGCCGCCGTCCCATCCCACGGAAGCCTTCTGGATTCCCCTACCCGGTACGAGCCCAACGACCGCGGCCGGCGGCGCGACGAGATCACCCGCCCGAGCGAGCCGATGCCACCCTCAGCGGATCTTGCCCGTTTCTGGAGACAGCGCCACCCCGGAACGGGGCACTCACTCCCTCACGGGCAGTCGCGGGAAGTGGACGCGCCAAGGACACGCCCCCATGCCTGACGTGCGAGGAGACCACTGAGATGAGCGAGACCATCGCGGGCGTCACCATTCCCGACTCGGCGCTCGCGGACGAGGCCACCGAGCTCGTCCGGGACGCGGCGCCCCCGCTGCTGTACGACCACTCGCGCCGCGTCTTCCTCTTCGGGACGCTGAAAGGGCGGCGGCTCGGACTCGAAGCGGACCCGGAGTTGCTGTACGTCGGCGCGATGTTCCACGACCTCGGGCTGACCGAGACCTACCGCCGTACCGACCAGCGGTTCGAGATGGACGGCGCCGACGAGGCGCGCCGATTCCTCACCTCGCACGGGTTCCCCGAGGAGGACATCCGCAAGGTGTGGCAGGGCATCGCGCTGCACACCACCCCGGAGGTGCCGTACCGGCTCGAACCGGAGATCGCGCTCGTGACGGCCGGGGTCGAGACCGACGTCCTCGGCATCGGCTACGACGAACTCGACCCGGACGACATCGCGGCGGTCACGGCCGCCCACCCCCGTCCCGACTTCAAGCGCCAGATCCTCGCCGCCTTCACCGACGGCTTCAAGGACCGCCCCGGCACCACCTTCGGCACGGTCAACGCCGACGTCCTCGAACACTTCGTCCCCGGCTTCAGACACATCGACTTCGTAGAGGTGATCCAGAACTCCGCCTGGCCCGAGTGAGCTCGTAGAGATGATCCAGAGGTTGGGATCCTCGCCTGGCTTCTGGCGCCGGGTGGTGTTCAGCGGTGGGGTCGGCGCCGAGGCCGGTGCCTTACCCGGGGGTCTCTGCCTGGTGCTCGCCCTCGTGCGGTTCGTGGCCCGGATGCGGGCACTTCTTGCGGAACCAGACGGTCTTCCCCGTGCCGTCCTGATCGGGAAGGATGCCCCACTCGTCGCACAGGGCCTCGACGATGGTCAGGCCGCGGCCGTGCTCGGCGTCGTCGTCCTCGGGGCTCCGCTCCGGCCGTCCCGTGCCATGGTCGCTGACCTCGGCGGACACCGTCTCTCCCGTCACCCGGAGCGTCAGCTGGATCGGCGGCAGCCCGTACAGGACGGCATTGCTCAGCACCTCGGTCGTGGCGAGCACGATGTCGTCGGTGAGATCACTCGATACGGCGAGCTGCCACTTGATGAGGGTCTGCCGGACCATGCCCCGGACGTCTCCGAGGATCATGGGGTCCCTGGGGATGTCCCAGCGTACGGCGCGGAAACCGTCCGGGGTGCCGATCATTCTCTTCCTTGCCTGCGCCATATATGACCCGGAAGACCCTACTCTGTCCAGGTTTGGGCTGTTCGTAGGGATGGGTCGCGGGGGCGATTTGTCGTCAAACAGCAACGAAGCGGGCTTCGGCAGTCGTCGCCGTTCGTGAGGGTACGAACCCCGATGGGCAGTCTCTGAGCTTCACTCCGAGCCGCCCGCGAAGTGGGGCGTCAACGCCGTGGTCACCCGTTCAGGTGCCGGAAGTCATCTCCGAGGCGGACCGGCACTCACCTCGCAGGCGGACGATCCGGCGGTGCGGTGACGGCCACGATGTGATCGATTCCTGTACCCGGACTTCCCGGCGCGCGGACGACCCCGGGGACGAGGTCGCCGGTCGCACCTGCCGGAACCCCGGCGTCAGGGATGGCGAGCCGCCGGTACCCGTGCTTCCGGCGCATGTCGGGACAAGCAGGACGCGAACCGGAGGACATGGACATGCTCAACAAGGCCCTGATTGTCGCGATGGCGGCCACTCTGGCCACCCTGACCGCGGCCCCCGCGTACGCGATGGCGTCCGCGGACGCGGCACCGAAAATCGAGTTCGTCTTCGGACCCAAGATCACCCTCAGAGAACCTGACAGCACCTTCACCTGCACAGCCGGCGAGGTGATGGTGGACCGCGCCCACATGGGGGACGAGAACGGCTGGACCACGTACGGGTGCGCCCAGGTCCTCGTCAACGGTGAACCGGCCTCGGTACAGACCGGGAATTGGACCCTCGCCGGCAAGGAGAGCAACTCCTACTTCGCCGGTCCCCTCAACCATGTCCTCCTCGGCAGGAAGCACCTTGGCGACGAGAACGGCCTGACGTCCTACCTCACCGGTACGCTGCACTGGCGCGGAACTCAGGTGCGGCTCACCCCTCGGTTCTGGACCGCGTTCGCTAAGGAACGCAGCCACTCCGCCCACGGGTACGCCCCCCAGGTCATGACGGGCCGTCAGCACAAGGGAGACGAGAACGGCGACACCCGCTACGAGTACAGCACCGTCACCGTCGACGGCTGAGGCCCCCGGCTCCCTCTTGGAATCGCCCACTCGGCGGCTCGGTCAGTGGGTGAAGGTCCCGGTGAGGTGGGCCAGAGCCGAGTCCCTGT
The DNA here is from genome assembly GCF_040649355.1 of Sphaerisporangium sp. NPDC049002. Taxonomy (NCBI): domain Bacteria; kingdom Bacillati; phylum Actinomycetota; class Actinomycetes; order Streptosporangiales; family Streptosporangiaceae; genus Sphaerisporangium; species Sphaerisporangium sp. NPDC049002. The sequence continues at coordinate 6,773 of NZ_JBEZFH010000109.1, forward strand.
AGCGGGTAGCCCCGTCGGCCATGCCGTACGCGAGGTCCTCCAGGAGCGAGCAGCGGGCGTAGAAGGCGGCGCGCTCGCGGTCGGCGTCGTCGAAAGTGCCGTCGTAGTGGGAGAGCGTCGGCTCGAAGACCTCCGGGCCGAGGTCGCGGAAGATCAGCGCCAGGTCGCAGGCCGGATCGGTGACGGCGGCGTCGGTCCAGTCGATGACGCCGGTGATGGCGCTCGCCCGTACGTTCACGAGCAGGTGCTCGCCGCCGAGGTCGTTGTGGCAGAACGCCGCGACTTGGGGCTCGGCGGGCGGGGTGCGTGCGAGGAAGTCCTCGACAAGACGACGAGCCACGGCCGGCACGTGCCGCACGACCTTCCGGTAGTCCCGTTCGGCGTCGTCTCTCCAGGAGACCAGCGGGTAGGACTCCCTGGGCGCCAGCTTCTCCATTTCTTGCACCGGCGCCCGGTGCAGGCTGCTGAGGAATCCGCCGAGCGGGCCCGCCAGCCGCGCCGGTTCGGCGACCGGGTGGCCGATGAGGGGAACGCCGGGGAGCTTGACGTACGCCAGGAACCCCGCGTCCAGGTCGGCGAACACCGGTTCGGGGACCGGCAGAGGGGACAACCGGGCGACCGCTTCGAGCAGCTCGGCCTCGCGCCGGGTCGTCTCGGCACGTACGGCCGGGTCGGTCTCCTTGCTTCCCCGGACGATCAGCTCACGGTCGACCTCGTAAGCGACGTTGTCCAAGCCCTCGCCCAGCTTGGTGATCGATCGGACCTCGCGTCCGGGCAGGTGACGGGTCAGCAGCGCACGAATCTCGTCGATCACCCGCGCAGCCTAACCGAGGCCGGTGGGTCGCGAAGGCCGGTGGTAGAGGGGATGGGCCGAGGTCAGCGGGTGGCGGGGGTCTGGGTGGGGAGGGGTTTGCGCGTGCGGGTGTCCATGGCGTGCTCGACCAGGGTGACCAGCACCTTCTTGCTCGAATCCTTCTGCCTCGCGTCGCACAGCACGACGGGGATGTCCGGGCCCAGGTCCAGGGCCATCCGGATCTCGTCGAGGTCGTAGCGCTTGGCGCCCTCGAAGCAGTTCACCGCGACGACGAACGGCGTGCCGCGCCGCTCGAAGTAGTCGACCGAAGGGAAGCAGTCGGCCAGGCGGCGGGTGTCGGCGATCACCACGGCGCCCATCGCGCCCAGCGCCAGCTCGTCCCAGACGAACCAGAACCGTTCCTGGCCCGGGGTGCCGAACAGGTAGAGCACGTGGGCGTCGCCGATCGAGATGCGGCCGAAGTCCATGGCGACGGTGGTCGTCTTCTTGGCCTCCACCCCCGACAGGTCGTCGACGCCGACGCCCCGGTCGGTCAGCAGCTCCTCGGTGCGCAGCGGCCGGGTCTCCGACACCGAGCCGACCATGGTCGTCTTCCCCGCTCCGAACCCACCCGCGATCAGGATCTTGATCGCGGTGGGCAGCTTCACCCGTCCGATGTCGCGGTTAGAGCGTCCGGAGTCCATTGAGCACCGCCTTGTAGGTTTCCAGATCGAGAACGTCCATCTCGCGCACGGGCTCCTGGATGGCGACGAAGCCCCGGTCGACGAGGTCGCCGAGCAGCACCCGGACGGTGCCCGCCGGCAGGTCCAGGTGGGCGGCGATCTCGGCGACCGACAGCGGCCGCTCGCAGAGCCTGACGATGGTGTGGTGCTCGGGCCCAAGGCCCGGCTCCGCCGAGATCCCCGGGTTGATGGTCACCACGAGGGTGATGAGGTCGATCTGACCCCGGCTCGGCTGCGTGCGCCCGCGCGTCATGACGTACGGGCGGACGATCCGTCCGGCCTCGTCGTCGAGCCACTGTTCCTCTGCGGGGTCGTCGGAGAGGCTCGTCATCGGGCGCCCTCATTCCTTGGCGAAGGGGTCTCCGAGCGTGCCGGCGAGGTGAGGTACTGACCGACCCGGGTCACGAGCATGGCCATCTCGTAGGCGACAAGGCCCACGTCGGCGTCGTGCGCGCACAGGACCGCCAGGCACGCGCCCTCGCCCGCCACCGTCACCACCAGATACGCCGACTTCAGCGCGATGATGGTCTGGCGTACGGCCCCGCCGCCGAACCGCTCGCTGGCCCCCTGGGCGAGGCTCTGGATCCCCGCCGCCACGGCCGACAGGTGCTCGGCGTCGGCCTGGCCGAGACCTCGCGACGTGGCCAGGAGCAGTCCGTCGGTGGACAGGACGATCCCGTGCTCGGCTTCCCTCACCCGCGCGACCAGGTCGTCCAGCAACCAGGTCAGATCGGCGGGGGAACTGGTCCTTTGCATCACTCGCTGTCCTCTTTTACCGGCTCACACTGTTCACTGCGTCGTCTGGTCGATCTCCACGGCCTACCTGCCAGGAGAAGATCCAAACCCTTACTGGTAGCGCGTCGGCGGCTCGTCGCCCGGCCCCGGGTCGGGGTCCAGGCGGCGCGGCAACCTGGCGGCCTCCGACCGCCCGCGCTCGGTGCCGCTCTGGAAGGATCCCATCAGCCGCCGGAGATCCTCGGGGGAAAGGTCGTCGTCGTCGTCCTCCGTGGCGTCGCCGGGGGCGGGGGCCGGCTCGCGGCGCAGCTCCGGGGCCAGGTGCGCCTGGGCGACGCGCCGGGGCAGGCCGGAGGGGGTGTACTCCTCGGGCTCGCTGGAGTCCCCGCGGGAGGGCTGGTCGAAGACGGACGTCCCGAGGGACGACGGCTCGAACGCCTCCTGGTCGTACGAGGGCGCCTGCGTGAGGGAGGACGGCCCGTGATCCGCCTGGCCCTGCGCGGGGACGACCGGCATGGGCTCGCTCCGATCGTCGTCCCAGTTCGGGACCGCCGTCAGCAGGAACGGGCCGGGATCCCGGGGGCCGCCGGCCTGCACGGGGAACTCCCCGGTCGTGCGGTGCCTGCCCGGCTGGCCCTGCGTCGTGCCGGGGGGGAGCTGCCTGCCGGGCAGCGCGTCGGAATCGGTACCGAGATCCATGTCGGTGTCGACCTCGCCGTTGATCAGCTCGCGGGGTATCAGGACGATGACGGTCGTGCCGCCGTAGGGGGAGGCTTTCAGCGTGACCTGGATCTGGTGGCGCGAGGCCAGGCGGCTGACCACGTACAGGCCGAGCCGGGGCGTCCCGGTCAGCTTGAACTCGGGCGGGTCCGCGATCCGGTCGTTGGCCTCGGCCAGGTCTTCGGGGGTCATGCCGAGGCCGCGGTCCTCGATCTCAACGACGTAGCCCCTGGCCACCTCCTGGCCGCTGACGTGGACCGAGGCGTACGGCGGGGAGAAGGAGACCGCGTTCTCGATGAGCTCGGCGAGCAGGTGGATCACGTCGCCGATGGCCCGTCCGGCCAGCTCGGCCTCACCCATGGGCATCAACGTCACCTGGGTGTAGTCCTCGACCTCGGCGAGCGCGCCCCGTACGACATCCACCATGGGCACCGACCGGCGCCAGGCGCGACCGGGGGAGGCGCCGGACAGGACGATGAGGTTCTCGGCGTTGCGCCGCATCCGGGTGGCCAGGTGGTCGACGCGGAACAGGTCGGCCAGCTCGCCCGGCTCGGTCTCGCGGCGCTCCATGGCGTCGAGGATGGTCAGCTGCCTGTGTACGAGCGACTGGGTGCGCCGCGCCAGGCTGAGGAGGATGCCCCGGTAGCTGCGCCGCAGCTCGGCCTGCTCGACCGCGACCCGGATGGCCGTCTCCTGCACGGTGTTGAAGGCCTGGCCGACCTGACCGATCGCGTCGTTGCCGACCGAGAGCGGCGGCGCCTCGGTGGCCACGTCCACGTCGTCGCCCCGGCCGAGGCGCTCGACGACGCCGGGCAGCCGCCGGGCGGCGAGCTCCAGGGCGGCGGTCCGCAGCTCCTCCAGCCGCCGTACGAGGGCGCGTGCGGTGGTGATGGACAGGACGATGGACGCGATGACCGCCAGCAGGCCGAGGCCGCCGGCGAGCGCCAGCCGTACGACGACGCCGATGGCGATGGGCCGCGCGCGCTCGACGAGCGCGTGGCCGCCGTCGGCAACGAGCTTGTCGAGGCGCGAGAGGACCGCTCCTGTGGCCGACTTCCAGCGCTCGCCGTCGATGGAGGCCAGCTCCGGCTGCCCCGTCTCGATGAGCTGGTCCTCAAGGCGGCGGAGCCGGTTGTACGGCTCGCTCTTCACCATCTGGTCGTAGGAGACCTGGTCGGCCGGGGGCAGTTCGGCCGCCGTCCGTGCCATGAGGAACCGCTGGGCGCCCACGGCCTGGGCGAACCGCGAGTGCTCCGTCCCGCTCAGGCCGCCGGCCGCCAGCGCGCCGGCGACCAGGGCGTCCTCCTGCGCGAGGAGCTCCACCGCCCGGCTCAGCTCGACGAAGGTGCGGGTGTCCTTGGCGAACCCGGCGTCGTCCAGCGTGGCCATCGAGTCGTAGACGCGGTACATGGAGTCGATGACCTGGGTGATCGTCGCGGAGGCGCTGACGCGGTCGGTCTGACCGGCGTCGACCTGCTTGCGGAGGGGCCCGAGGATCTGCAGTTCCCTGTACGCCTCGTCGATCCGGCGGTTCAGCGCGTCACCGGCCGCCTGGCGCACGCCGCTGCCGGTGGCCTCGCGGCGGAAGTCGACGCTCGCCGCCTCGGTCCTGGAACGCTGGGCGGCCAGGGCCTCGCGCTGTCGGCTGGAGGTGGGGTCGCCCAGAAGGACCACGGTGAGCCGGCGCTCGCGCTGGAGCTCCACCCTCAGTCGCTCGCTCGGCTGGGCCACACCCGCGTCGAGGGTCTGCACCCACAGGACGTTGAGTCCCTCACGCAGGGTCACCCAGGCGGCGAACCCCCACAGGGCGACAAGCGACACGATCAGCGCCGTGACCTTGGTCCGAACACGCGAGTTGCGGTTGCGCATAACTCCATCCCTGGCGAAAGTCAGGAACCCACATCACGGTTCGGCTAATAACCCTATGTCGCTATATGGCGCCGTATCGCGTGGTAGGACGGTATTTCACCGGATCATACTCGGGAACCCTAGCATGATGCGAAATGGGATACCGACAGTTGCATGTCAATCATGTAAAGATATCCAGTCAGTGATTCTGCTTTATCATTCTCTCTCACGTTTGTCGGATATGCGAGGTCTCATGCTCCGGTGACATGGTTGCGGTCCGACGTCGGGTTACGCTGCGCGAGGTGCAGCGCCCCGAGGATGGCCGCCCTGACGATCGCCACCGGCAGGTAGAGGTCCTTGTCGTGCCACATCGGCGGGTGCTCTTCCGCCTGTTCCCACCCCGGCGCCCCGGGGTCGCCGGAACCGCCCGGCCAGGTCGAGCGCAGGAGGTACGCGTACCCCCTGGCGGCCTGCCGCTCCGCCTGCTCGTACGGCGGGCCCGTCATCAGCAGCAGGTGCATCGCGTACGCGGTCTCCTCCGCCGTGCCGCGCCACAGGCCCCATGACCCGTCCGCGCGCTGCGTCGACAGCACCCAGCGCACCGCTCGCCGTACGGCCTGCTCCGAGGCCGCGCCGCCGAACTCGCCGAGCGCCAGCGCGCAGCAGGCCGTCGCGTAGTACGGCGAGGCGTGCCAGCGGTCCGACCAGCTCCCGTCGGGATTCTGCCGCCCGCGCAGCCAGCCCGCGAGCCGGTCCATCGGCTCGCCGTACCGCGCCCGCGCGCCGGGGCGGGTGGCGACGTACTGGCCGAAGGCGTCGAGCACGTGGGCGTTGACCGTGGTGGAGAAGCCCTGCTCGCCCTGCCACGTGCAAAAGTGCGTGCCCGTGTGGTAGTTCAGCAGGCTGTCGGGCTCGCGCGGGGCGCCGAGCAGCGCCAGCGCGTACAGCGCCACCGAGGTGGTGTCCGCGTCCGCAGGCAGCCCAGGGCCCGCGGCCACGCCGCCGGGGCCGAGCCCCTCGCCCAGGCTCGCCATCAGCTCTTCCGGGACGGTGACGGGGATCCCGGCGCGCGCCAGCCAGCTCAGCACCCAGCCGCGCTCGAACACGGTGATGGGGACGGCGCACGACACGGGCCCGCCGTGCTGAGCCGCCGCCGTCTGGAGGTGCAGCCGCGCCGGGTGGCCGGGTTCGCGCGCTCCGAGGTCGCCGAGCCACGCGGCGGTGGCCGCCGGGGACGCTCCGACGGTCCCCGCCGCCGTCGGGCGGACGCCGGGAGCCTGGAACACCGCGTCGCCCGCCACCTCCAGGGCGTGCGTCAGCTTCTCGGGAAGCGGGGCGCCCGACCGCAGGCGCGCCCGGATCATCTCCAGCCTGGTCTGGTCCATGCCGGCCGGAAGGGGGAGGGGCGGCACCCCCGCCCACGTGCGCAGTCCGTCCAGCGGTGCGTCTTTGAGGTTGCGAAGATGGCGGTTGACCGACGCGATCAGCGACGGGACGATGAGCTCGATCGCCGGCATGTCGGGAAGCGGCGAGCCGTAGTCCCGCCGTGACCAGCGGTACAAGGCGTGCAGTCCCCGGCCCGCCGCCTCGGCCAGGCCGCCGGGGTCGCCGGAGCCCCGCGCCAGCTCCGCCAGCAGGGATTCGGTAGCGCTCAGCGTAGGGACCAGGGCGTAGTCGTTGTGCGGGCCCCAGGCGCCGCCCGGCCGCTGGGCCGCCACCAGGTACGCGAGCCGCTCACTGTGCCCGGCGAGCCAGGGGACCAGGGACACCAGCCGCCCGGTCTCGTACACCGACGGGGAGGCGTTCCCCCACGGCCGCGCCAGGAGCCCGGCCACCAGCGCGCGGGCCTCGGCCATCACCTCGACCGTGCCGGTGGAGGCGGTATCCGCCGTCTGGAACCTGCTCGCCATGTGGAGCGTGAACGCACGGGCGGGCGCGGAGACGAAGTCGTGGACGCTCAAATCGTTCCCCAGTAGTCGGCGAGTCGGTAGAAGCCCGCGCAGAAGTCCATCTGGCGTTCCAGATAGCCGGCGATGTGCGGATGGCTCTCGTGCAGAGGGCCGATCAGCTTCCGGCTCCGCTCGGCCAGCAGGGAGACGTGCCGGTCGACCTCCTCGCGGGTCACGCCGAGCAGCAGGGCGTTGAGGTCGCCCCACTTCAGGTCCCTCTCGTACGTCCCGAGGTCGTTGAGCAGGCGGATCACCCGCTGCACCGCCCAACTGGCCTCGCGGACGCCCGTCAGGTCGTCCGGATCGGAGGGTCCGCCGGTGTGGATCAGATGGGACGCGAAGGCGAAGGAGAAGCCGAGGTTGTCGGCGTTGTCCAGGTACTCCTCCAGCGAGGGCGTGACGCCGGAGCTTCGCCACCCGCGCTCGCGGCTCATCGCGTCCAGCATGCGCTGGAGCTCATCGCGCCAGACCGGGCCGAGCACGGCGAACGCGGGCGCCGCCGCCAGCTCCGCGCGGATGTCGGCGAGGAAGCGGGTGAGCTCGTCCCCGGGCACCGGCTCGGCGCCGCCGGCGACCGCGAGGCACCGGCGGGCGATGGCCTCCACCTCCTCCGTCGAGGTGGCGACGTAGTCCACGAGCCAGTCGAGGGCGAAGGCCCACAGGCACACCTTGTTCGCCATCCGCAGCTGCTCGGCTGTGAACCACGGACCGCTGAACGCCATGGCCATCGACAGCGTGCTCGACAGCGCGGCGTCGAACGGCCGGGCAGGGAACAGCTCGGGATAGGCGGCCAGCCACTCCTGCATGTCCCGCTGCGACCGCCCGGCCACGGCGCAGATGGTTCCCGAGTCCGTCGCCCCCGGCCACCGGCCCTGGCCGGGGGTACGGCCGCTCGCGTCGCCGCCTGTCATCGGGGGTCTCGCGTCGTCGTCTGTCACTGGGAGTCCGGTGTCGTCGTCTGTCACTGGGAGTCTCGCGTCGTCGTCCGTCACCGCGAGCCTCGCGCGGCGTACTCGACGGGAAGGAGCCGCAGCTCGACCTTCCCCCGGGGGCGCAGCAACGCCGTGGGCGCGGGTGTGAACGGCCCACGGCCGAGCAGCGCCGGACGGAACCGGCTCACGATGGAGGCGACCATGAGCGGCGCGTCCATGTAGAAAAGGTGCTGGCCGAGGCACTGGTGCGCGCCGCCGCCGAAGGGGAAGTAGGCGTAACGGTGCCGCCGCCGCTGGTCGTCCGGCGAGAACCGCTCGGGGTCGAACTCCAGCGGCCGGTCCCAGAACTCCTCAAGCCGGTGCGTGGCGTACGGGCTGATCAGCACCATCGAGCCGGCCCTCACGCGCACGCCGCCGACGATCTCGTCCCGCACGGCCATGCGGGGGAACAGCCAGCCCGCCGGGTGCAGGCGCATCACTTCCTGGAGGACCATCTTGGTGTAGCGCAGCTCCGGCACGTGCGAGGGCAGCACGGGGCCCGTGCCGACCACGCGGTCGATCTCGGCGTACAGCCTGGCGGCGACCTCCGGGTGGGCATCCAGGTCCGGCCACAGCCACGTCAGCGTGGTCGCCGTCGTCTCCGACGCCGCCGCGTACACGCTGACCAGGTCGTCGCGGATCTGCCGGTCGTCCCGTTCCTCCCCGCCGGGGCCGCGCGCGCGGCACAGCGCGGAGACGACGTCGAGGCCCTCGCCGGTCCCCGGCCGCTCCTTGGCCTGCCGGATCACCGGGAACACCACGTCGTCGACGGCGCCGACCGCGTCCATGAAGGCCCGGTCGCCCGGCATGCGGAGCGAGTACGGCATGAAAGGCATGAGCAGCCGGAACGTGACCGCCGCGTCGGCCGTGTGGTAGGCGGACATCAGCCGCTCGCTGTCCCGCCGGGAGATCCTGTCCCCGAACAGGACCCTGACGGTGCTCTGGTTGACGATGGCGGCCATCTCGTGCGCGGCGTCGACCGGGCTCCCCGACCGGGCGTGCTCCTCCAGCTCGGCGACCCGCTCGTCGACCGTCTTGGCGACCACGCCGGCCAGCGAGGCGATGTACTTGGCCGTGAACAGCGCCTGGAGGATCTTCCTGCTGGACTCCCAGGAGGGGCCGTCGCCGAGGATGCCGGCTCCGAGCAGGCGGTTCAACGGCCGCCAGAACATGCCCTGGCGGGTGTAGTTGGTCCAGTTGCCGCGCAGCACGTGCTGGACGTGGTCCGGGTGGGTCACCAGATACGGCCGGAACAGGCCGAGCTTCAGCCGTACGACCTCTCCGCCGGCCCGCATCCCGATCTCCGCGAGGCCGTTGACGGGATCGCGCGCGATCTTCGGCATCACCCGGGAGAGGGGGCCCCGTCTGGTCCGCCGGGCCTGCCCGGCGCCGATATCGACCGGCATCTCCACGATCTCCAACCTTGAGCCACCCGGAACCACGCGGCGTGGCGGGACGCCCTTCGTTGGGGGCGCCGATCTGGAAACGCCGCGTGTCACAAGGGCCGCAAACGAGACAAGCGGCTACTGTCATGGCAAATGCCACGTGGTGAATGATCTACCACGATAATCTGACCAGGAGCAAGATTTTCGGTCAGACAAATCACCGGGACCCGGCTCAATGATCAGTTTCGGACACGGGTCCGCGCCGATGACAGGGGGCTGTGCGGCGGCGATGCCGGGCCGGGCCGACGACTTAAGTGGTCTTGGTCGCAAGAGGTTCCGGCCGCCAGGGGACGACCTACCGCTACCAAGCGCTTGCTTTAGGGGTGGGGTTGGTTCGAAACTGGGGCAATGGCCACCAATGCTCCGGTCCGCGACGTGACCGATCATGAGGTCGAATCCTTCAAGGAGAACGGCTGGGTACGGCTGCCGCGGCTCGTGGATCCCGCCCTGGTGGACGGACTGCGCGAGCGGGCGCTCGGTCACCTGCGCGTCCGCTCGCGCGAGCGCGCCACCCTGGTCGACCAGGCGTTCGGCCAGTCCAGGGACGTCGCCGAGTCCGACGAGGCCTTCCACGACCTGGCCTTCGACGCCGCGATGGGCCGGTGCGCCACCCGGCTGCTGCACGGCGTCAGGGGCGTGCGCGTCCAGGTGACGAACCTGCTGATCAAGGAACCTGGCGACGGCGGGCACGGCGCGACCGAGTTCCACCAGGACTTCCCCTGGATGCCGATGGACCGCTCGGCGATGCTGACCGTCTGGCTGGCGCTCGCCGACGTCCCCGCCGAGATGGGCAGCCTGCGGTTCTACAACGGCTCCCACCGGCACGGCGTCCTCGGACGGAGCTTCACCCGCGACGGCGACGACCAGCTCACCCAGCACCCGTGGCTCAAAGCGCTGGAGCTGTCGCCTCCCCTGGACCTGCGGGCCGGCGACGCGACCGTCCACCACGCGCTGACCGTGCACGGCGCGGGGGCCAACCGCGGGGACACCCCGCGCCTGTCGTTCACGGTCACCTACTTCGACGCGGACGCGCTCTACACCGGCACGCCGTACAAGCAGACCGACGGCCTCGGCCTCCGGGTCAACGCGCCCTTCGACCACCCGAGGTTCCCGGTCGTCTCCCATGCCTGACCGGGACGGGGCCGTCCACACGGTCAAAGGACCGGTGACCGGACTCGGGGCGACGCTCATGCACGAGCACATCTTCGGCCTCAGCCCGGAGATCCTGTGGAACTGGCCGGACATCCCCGAAGGATGGGACCTCGACACCCGGGCGCGGGAGGCGGCGGGGAAGCTCGACGCGCTCAAGGCCGAGGGCGTCGACACTGTGGTCGACCTGACGGTGGTGGGCCTCGGCCGGTACGTCCCGGCCGTCCAGCGGGTCGCCGAGCTGACCGACGTCAACATCGTCGTCGCCACCGGGCTCTACACCTACGACGCCCTCCCGCCGTACTTCGGCAACCGCGGCCCCGGCAGCCTCTTCGGCGGCCCCGACCGGCTCGCGGAGTTCTTCGTCAGGGACATCACCGAGGGCATCGGCCGCACCGGGGTGAAGGCAGCGATCCTCAAGTGCGCATCCGACCACCAGGGCATGACGCCGGGCTGCGAGCGGGTCTTCCGGGCCGTCGCGCGGGCGCACCTGGAGACCGGGGCGCCGATCACCACCCACTCCCACAGCGCCTCGCGGGGCGGGCTGGAGCAGCAGCGGCTCCTGGCCTCCGAGGGCGTGGACCTGACGCGGGTCGTCATCGGCCACGCCGGCGACTCCACCGACCCCGCCTATCTCGAAGAGCTGGTCGCCGAGGGCAGCTTCCTCGGCATGGACCGGTTCGGCATCGAGACGATCAGCTCGTTCGAGGACCGGGTCGCCATCGTGGCGGAGATGTGCGCGCGCGGCCACGCCGGCCGCATGGTGCTGTCGCACGACTCCTACTGCTTCAACGACCGGTTCGACCCCCGGGTCGTACGGGAGCGCCACCCGAACTACCACCTGCTGCACATCTCCCGCGACGTCCTTCCCGAGCTGCGCAAGCGCGGCGTGACCGATGACCAGATCCACCAGATGCTCGTCGAGAACCCCCGCAGGATCCTCACCCCGAGGTCGTGATCATGCAGAACACCTCACCGGCCACCGCCACCGACTTCGACGTCACCTCCGACTGGCACGTCGCCGCGCCGTACGACTTCCTGCGCAGGCTCAGGCACGAACGGCCGGTGTTCCACAGCGAGCACCTGGACGCGTACGTCCTGACCCGCCACGAGGACGTGCGCGCGGCGTACGGGGACGCGCGGCGGTTCTCCTCCGAGGGGTCGCTCACGATCTCGCGGAGCCTCGCCGGCGAGACCAGGAAGGTGCTCGGCGACCACGGGTCCTTCCTGTCCAGCTTCGTGGCCAACGTCGACCCGCCCACGCACACGCGGCTGCGCCGTTCGGTGTCCCGGGCCTTCACCCCGCGCGCTGTCACCGCGATGGAGGAGCGGTTCCGGCGGCTCAACGAGGACCTCCTCGACCGGGTGGCGCCGCAGGGCGGGGGCGACTTCGTCGCGGAGCTCGGGCACGTGCCGTCGGCCAAGCTCAGCGCCCGGTTCATCGGCGTGCCCGAGGAGGACGAGGAGTTCGTCAAGGAGCACGTCAAGGACTGGTTCATGCTGTTCCTGTCGCCGCAGCCGCCCGACCGGCAGCTCGTGCTGGCGCGCAGCTTCCTCGAATACCTGGACTACGTCGACAAGCTGGTGGCCTCCCGCGCCGCCGAGCCGCGTGACGACTTCACCTCGCTGATGACCGGGCTCATCGGAACCGAGCTGTCCCACAGGGAGGTCGTCGAGCTGATCTCCACGATCCTGCTGGGCGGCAACGACACCGTGCCCAACCAGCTCGGCAACAGCGTGCTGAGGCTCCTGCGTGAGGACGCCTGGCCCCTGGCCCCCGAGCTGGTCCAGAACGCGGTCGAGGAGTGCATGCGCATCGACGGCTCCAGCCTCGGCTCCTTCCGGTACGCCCTCACCGACATCGAGCTGCACGGCGTGACCATCCCGGAGGGCTCGCTGGTGCTGCTCTCCACCGACTCGGCCGCGCACGACGAGACCGTCTTCCCCGCGCCGGAGGAGTTCGACCTCGGGCGAGGGAACTCCGACGCGCACATGACGTTCGGGTACGGCATCCACTTCTGCGTCGGGGCCGCGCTGGCGCGCCTCCAGCTCCGTACGGCCCTTGAGGTGCTGGGCCGCCGGCTGCCCGGCCTGCGGCTGGTGCCCGGCCAGCCGCTCGCGTACCGCAAGTCCATCGTCGGGCGGGGCCTGCCGTCGCTTCTGGTCGAATGGTGATCACCCCACGCGCGAGGTTCTGATTGGGCTAGTCTCGCGGCGAATCGTCCGGTACGTCGGGGAGCTGAGCGCCGTGGAGCCAGTGGCGGTAGGTCTGATCGGAGCCGGGCCGTGGGCGGAGGCGGTACACGCCCCCGCGCTGGCGGCGGGGCCGCACACGCGGCTCGCGGGAGTGTGGGCGCGCAGGCCGAGGGCCGCCGCAAGGCTGGGAGCCCCGGTCTACGAGCGGGTCGAGGAGCTCTTCGAGGTCTGCGAGGCCGTCGCCTTCTGCGTGCCGCCGGGCGTGCAGGCCGAGCTCGCCGTGCGGGCCGCCAGGGCGGGCAAGGCGCTGCTGCTGGAGAAACCGCTGGCGGCCGACCTCGACGGCGCCAAGCGCCTCGCCGACGCCGTGGGCGAGGCGGGGGTGGCGTCCCAGATGGTGCTCACCTTCCGTTACTCGGCCGCGACCAAGGCGTTCCTCGAACGGGTCCGCGCGATCGAGCCGTTCGGCGGGTACGCCCGCAACATCTCCGGAGCCCTGTACACCATCGACTCCCCGTGGCGAAAGGAGCGCGGCGCCATCCTCGACGTGGGGCCGCACATGCTCGACATGCTCGACGCCGCCCTCGGTCCGGTCGTCGGCATCCGCGCCCACGGCCACCCGCTCGGGTGGACCGGACTGCTGCTGGAGCACCAGAGCGGCGCGGTCAGCGAGGCGTCGCTGACCATGGCCGCCCGCGTCGAGCACGGCTCCTCGCACGTGGCCGTCTTCGGCCGCCACGGCGACGAGACCCTCGACGGCGCGGACCTCGGCTACGACGTCTTCCCCGACATGGTCGCCGAGTTCGCGCGGACCGTGCGGCGCGGCGGCGGCCACCCCCTCGACGCCCGCCACGGGCTCCGCCTCCAGGAGTTGATCAGCGCCGCCGAGGCGCAGCTCGCCTGAGCCGCCGGTCTGGAGTGGTGAGGCTTTCCACCCGTCGTATCCCGTTGCGGCATTGGTTGATACCGTTCGTCTGACGCGCAGCGTGCAGCGAAGTCCGGTGTGAGTCCGGCGCTGTCCCGCAACTGTGAGACCCCTCGGGTCGAGCCAGGTCGCCTGCATGCCGCGCCGACGTCGTCAACCCTCGTGGAAAAGGGTGATCCGTCAGCACACGGGTCTCTCGATTTCCCGGCAACAGGAGGAACTCTCGTGAGGCCCGTACGCACGGCCTTGGCGGGCGCGTTGCTGGGTGCGCTGACACTGGCCGCATGCGGCCAGTCCACCGGCACCGAAAGCAGCGCCACCGCCACCGCCGCCGCCACCCCCGCTCCCGCCGCTTCGCAGGACGGCGGCTTCCCCGTCACCGTCCAGGCGGGCAACGGCTCCGTCACCATCGGGCACAAGCCCGCCCAGATCATCTCGCTCTCGCCGAGCGCCACGGAGAGCCTGTTCGCGATCGGCGCGGGACCGCAGGTCATCGCCGTCGACGACCAGTCGACCTACCCCGCCGAGGCCCCGAAGTCGGACCTGTCCGGCTTCAAGCCCAACGCCGAGGCGATCATCGCCAAGAAGCCCGACCTGGTCGTGCTCGCCAACGACACGGGCGGCATCGTGGCCGCGCTGACCAAGGTCGGCATCCCGGTCCTGCTCGAACCGGCCGCCACCAAGCTCGACGAGACCTACGACGAGATCGCCGACCTCGGAGCCGCCACCGGCAACAAGGCCAAGGCCGACGAGCTCGCCGCGGGCATGAAGCGGCAGATCGACGAGATCGTCGCCGCGGCGCCCAAGGACAAGAAGCTCACTTACTTCCACGAGCTGGACAACACGCCGTACTCGGTGACGTCCAGCACGTTCATCGGCCAGATCTACGGGCTCTTCGGGCTCGCCAACATCGCGGACACGGCCCCCGAGGCCGCCGGGGGGTACCCCAAGCTCTCCAGCGAGTTCGTCGCCAAGGCCGACCCCGACCTGATCTTCCTGGCCGACACCAAGTGCTGCGGCCAGTCCAAGGAGGCCCTCGCCAAACGGCCGGGGTGGGGAGGCCTGTCGGCGATCGCGAAGGACCGCGTGATCACGCTCGACGACGACATCGCCTCACGCTGGGGCCCGCGCGTGGTCGACTTCGTCAAGATCGTTGACGAGGCGGTCACGAAGGCCGCCGCCTGAGACCCGATGGGACACCTGGAACGACACGCCCCGTGAACCGGCACGACCCTGGTACGACGCGCCCTGAGAAGCGGCACGACACCGGTACGACGCGCCCTGTGAATCGGCGCGACGCCGGTAGGTCGCGCCCCGTGAGGCGGCGCGGCGCCGGTACGACGCGCGCGGCGAGGCTGCGGCCGGCGGCGCTGGCCGCGGCCCTCGCCGTGCTCGTGATCTGCGTGATCGCGGGTCTGATGATCGGCGCGGCCGGCGTCTCGCTCAAGGGCATCATGCTCGAACTGCTCGACCGGGTGCCGTTCGTCTCGGTGGACTCCGGGCTGTCGCCGGTCGAGCGGGGGCTGGTCTTCCAGCTCAGGTTGCCCCGCGTGGTGCTGGCGGCGGTGGTCGGCGGCCTGCTGGCCATCGCGGGCGCCGGGTACCAGGGCGTGTTCCGCAACCCGCTCGCCGATCCCTACCTTCTCGGCGCCGCCGCCGGTGCGGGCTTCACCGCGACCCTGATGATCGTGCTGATCCAGGTCGACGGGCTGGTGCCGCTCGCCGCCTTCGGCGGGGCGATCGGCGGCGTGCTGCTGGCGTACGCGCTCGGCAACACGGCGGGCCGGGGCGGCGGCACGGCCACCCTGGTGCTCGCCGGGGTGGCGGTGGCCTCCTTCCTGTCCGCGTTGCAGGCCTTCGTGCAGCAGCTCCGCGTCGAGCAGTTGCAGCGCATCTACTCGTGGATCCTCGGGGGCATCGGCGGCGACTGGACGCAGGTGTGGCTCGTCGCCCCCTACGCCCTGGTGTCGACGGTCGTCCTGCTCGCCCACGGCCGGCTGCTGGACGTGCTGTCGGTCGGCGACGACGAGGCGGTCAGCCTCGGGGTCAACGCGGGGCGCGTCCGGCTCGTCGTCCTGTGCGCGGCGTCGCTGGCCACCGCGTCCGCGGTCGCGGTGAGCGGGCTCATCGGGTTCGTCGGCATCGTGGTGCCGCACGTCGTGCGGCGGCTGGCGGGCGGGTCGTACCGGGTGGTCCTCCCGCTGTCGCTTCTGGCGGGGGCGTCGTTTTTGGTGCTGGCCGACCTGGTCGCCCGCACCGTGCTCGCCCCCGCCGAGCTGCCGATCGGCGTGGTCACCGCGTTCATCGGCGCGCCCTTCTTCGTCGGGGTACTGCGCGCGACACGGTCGGTGGACGCGTGAGCGCCATCGAGGTGCGGGACCTCTCGGTCGCGCTGGACGGGCGGCCGGTCCTGTCCGAGATCGGCCTGTCGGTGGGCGGCGGCGAGTGGCTGGCGGTCATCGGGCCGAACGGCGCGGGCAAGTCCACCCTGCTCCGGGCCATGATGGGCCTGCTTGAGGCGCGCGGCGAGGTCCTGGTCGACGGCGTGCCCGCGCGCGACCTCAAGCCGAGGCAGCGGGCCCGGCTGATGGCGTACGCGCCGCAGAGTCCCCTGCTTCCGGCGGGGCTGACCGTCTTCGAGTACGCCCTGCTCGGGCGCACGCCGTACATCTCCTACCTCGGCAGGGACACCCACGACGACCGGGACGTCACCCGCTCGGTGCTGGAGCGCCTGGACCTGTCGGCGTTCGCGACGCGGCCCCTCGGGCACCTGTCCGGCGGGGAACGGCAGCGGGTGGTGCTCGCCCGCGCGCTCGTCCAGCGGGCTCCCGTGCTGCTGCTCGACGAGCCGACGACCGCGCTCGACCTCGGCCACCAGCAGCAGGTGCTGGAGCTGGTCGACCGCCTGCGCCTCGCCGACGGGCTCACGGTGGTGACCACCATCCACGACCTCAGCCTGGCCGGGCAGTACGCCGACTCGATGCTCCTGATCGCGGACGGGCGCCACGTCGCCTCGGGGCCGGTCAAGGAGGTGCTCACCGAGCCGCTGCTCGCCCGGCACTTCGGCGCCCACGTCCGCGTCGACCAGGGGAGCGACGGCCGTCCTCTGGTCAATCTGATCCGCCCGGCGGACCCCGGCCCCGCGTGAGTCTGTACGCTTCCGGGACCGGTGTCTGAGGAGGTCCGCATGCTGTCCCTGAGCCATCGGCGCGAGGACGGCGCCCGTCTCGCGTCGCTCCTGTGGGAGTTCGGCCCCGGGTGGCGGATGATCTCCTCGGCCATGGTGGGCGGCGGCATCGGCCCCGGCGAGTGGGTGCTGAACGCGCAGGCTCCCGTAGGGGAACGACTCCCGTCACACCGAGGTCGAGTTCTGCCCGAACAGGACGAGCGCCCAGGTGAGGCAGCCGAAGGCCGCGGTGGC
>NZ_JBEZFH010000110.1:0-23623 GCF_040649355.1 Sphaerisporangium sp. NPDC049002
CATCGCGTGGGGCCGCTTCTGCCCCGGGTCCTTCACCGGCTGACCGGCGGCGACACAGTTCCCGATCATCTGGCCCCGTCCCGTGGAGGGGCGATCGTGCCTGGTCGGGGTGATCAGGCCGGACCTCAGGCGCTCCAGCCTCGCGAGGTGCCATGAGTGCGGCTCCTCCCCCGCCGTCGCCCGTCCCTCCACCGCGAGGATCTGGAACGGCGCCAGCCGTACGCCGGATAGACCCGAAACCGGCCAGCAGTACCGCGCGTAGGCGTCCCTGAACCGGGCGGCGTGGCCGAGGCGGCGCCGGGTGCGACCCAGAAGATCGTCCACGTCCAGACCGCGCCCGGCCGCCGCCTCCAGGGCCGCCACCGCCTCGGGCAGGGCCGCGCGGGCCGCCGCCCCGACCGACGCGTACTGCTCCCGGATCAGGCCGCCGGCCTTCGCCGACCAGGGCAGCAGCTCGGCGTCGAGGACCATCCACTCGGTGCCGAGCTCCTCCCAGAGCCCGGCCTCCGACACCGCCGCCCGCAGCCCGTCGACCAGCCCGGCCGTCAGGGCGGGCTCGTCGAAGAACGGGCGGCCCGTACGGGTGTGCACGGTCCCGCAGGTGCCGTCGGTCACCCCGAACCGCGCCGCGGCGGCCTCCGGGGTGCGGGTCAGCACGACGACGGCCCGCGATCCCATGTGCTTCTCCTCGCACACGACCTCGGTGACCCCGGCCCTGTGGAACTCCTCGAACGCCTCGGCGGGGTGCTCCAGGTGGCCCTCCAGCGACGAGGTCTGCGGCGGGGCCATGGTCGGCGGCAGGTAGACCAGCCAGCGAGGGTCGACCGCGAACCGGCTCATGATCTCCAGCGCGGCGGCGGAGTTCTCCTCCCGGATCTTGATCTTGCCGCCGGTGCGGACCTCCACGTACCGGGTGCCCTGGACGTCGCCGATGTCCAGCAGCCCGGGATCGCGCCGGGCGGCCGGGGCGATCGGGCGGGCGGGCTCGTACCAGACCTGCTCGGCCGGGACCGAGACCAGCTCGCGCGCGGGGTAGCGCAGGGCGGTCAGCGTCCCGCCGAACACGCAGCCGGTGTCCAGGCAGATCGTGTTGTTGACCCACTCGGGCTCGGGGACCGGCGTGTGGCCGTACACGACCATGGCGCGGCCCCGGTAGTCCTTGGCCCACGGGTACCGCACCGGCAGGCCGTACTCGTCGGTCTCCCCGGTCGTGTCGCCGTAGAGCGCGAAGGAGCGCACCCGGCCTGAGGCGCGGCCGTGGTAGGCCTCCTTCAACCCGGCGTGGGCCACCACGAGGGCGCCTCCGTCGAGCTGGTAGTGGCTGATCAGGCCGTCCATGAAGGCCTTGGCCGCCTCACGGAACTCCTCCGGCTCGCGGCCGAGCTGCTCCAAAGACCGCTCCAGCCCGTGCGCGATCGTGACCTTGCGGCCGTTCAGCGCCCGTACGAGCTTCTGCTCGTGGTTGCCGGACACGCACAGCGCCGTCCCCGCCGCCACCATGCCCATGACCAGCCGCAGGACGCCGGGCGAGTCGGGGCCGCGGTCGACGAGGTCGCCGACGAAGACCGCGGTCCTGCCCTCGGGGTGCCCGGCCCCGACGGGCCGTCCCGCGTCGTCGCGGTGGAGCTTCCATCCGAGCTCGGTGAGCAGCGTCTCCAGCTCCGAGCGGCAGCCGTGAACGTCCCCGATGATGTCGAAGGGACCGGTCAGCTCGCGCCGGTCCGTCCAGGCCTTCTCGTAGGTGATCGCGACGTCGTCGACGGCCTCGCCCCGGAGCACGTGCACCCGCCGGAAGCCGTCCCTGGAGATCTTGGACAGCGACCGCCGCAGGTCCTTGCGCTGCCGGGTGATCACATGGGCGCCGAAGTCCCTGTCGGGACGCAGGGCGTTGCGGGCGACCGCGACCTCCTCGGGCACGTCCAGCACGATCGCGTCCACGAGCACGTCGTGGCTCTTCGCCAGCTCGACGAGCTTCTTGCGGGCCTCCCACTGGACGTTGGTGGCGTCCACGACGGTGAACAGCCCCCGGCGCAGCCGGGTGCCGACGATGTAGTGCAGGACGTCGAAGGCGTCCGGGGTCGACTCCTGGTCGTTCTCGTCGTCGGCGACCAGGCCCCGGCAGAAGTCGGAGGAGATCACCTGGGTCGGCTGGAAGTGCCTGCGGGCGAACGTCGACTTGCCGCTTCCCGACACGCCCACCAGCAGGACGAGCGACATCCTGGGCACGCTGATCTCAGCCACGGCCGAACACCCCCATCTGGGTCGGCGGCCCGACCTCTGGATCGTCCCCGCCGACCGGCCGGTACGTCACGCGGTAGCCGTACTCCTCGCAGACCCTCCCGGCCCACGCGGCGAACTCCGCGCGCGTCCACTCGAACCGGTGGTCCGGGTGGCGCATGCCGGTCAGGAACTCGTACCGGACGTTGTACTCGCTGTTGGGCGTCGTCACGACCACGAGGCCCGGCCTCGCGGTGCCGAAGACCACGCGCTCCAGTGCGGCCAGGCGGGGCGGGTCGACGTGCTCCACGACCTCCATCAGCACGGCCGCGTCGTACCCGGCGAACCGCTCGTCGGTGTAGGTGAGCGCGCCCTGGAACAGGTGCAGGCGGGCCCGCCGCGCTTCGGGCATCCGGTCGAGCTTGAGGCGGCGCGCGGCCACGGCGAGCGCACGCGCCGAGACGTCCACGCCGGTGACCCTGGCGAACCCGGGGTTCCCCAGCAGTTCGCCGACGAGCCCGCCGGAGCCGCAGCCGAGGTCGATGACCGTACGCGCCCGCGCCTCGGTGAGCACCTCGACCACCGCCTCCCTGCGCAGCAGGTTGAGCGGCGTGCGGGCGGACCGGTCGGACTCCGCCTCCGCGCTCGCGGCGGGGTCGGCGGGCGCGGGCGGCTCGGCTGTCGCGACAGGGTCGGCGGGTGTGGGCGGGTCGGCGGGTGTGGGCGGGTCGGCGGTCTCCTCCTCGATGGGAGGCTCCAGGTCCTCCTCGACGTCGTCGCCCAGCTCGGCCAGGCGGGCGAAGGCGGTGTTCGTCAGGCTCCTGCGGCGGCCGAGGTAGCGGCGCGTGATCCGCCCGCGCTCCGGGTGGGACGCCAGCCAGCCCTCCCCCGCGCGGATCAGCTTGTCGACCTCGTCGGAGGCCAGCCAGTAGTGCTTGGCGTCGTCGAGCACCGGGAACATGACGTAGAGCTGGTTGAGGGCGTCCGCCAGCCTCACCGGCCCGCGCAGCACGAGCCGCACGTACCTCGAATCGCCCCACTCGGGGAACCCGTCGTCGAGCGGGACCGCCTGCGCCTCCACCTGCCAGCCGAGCGGCTCGAACAGCCGCCGCGCGAGCTCCGGGCCGCCCCGGCAGGGCAGCGCGGGCACCGTGATCTCCAGCTCGATCGGCCCGGCCGCCAGCTCGGGCCTGGCGGCGCAGTGCCCCGCGCGGGCCGTCCTGAAGACGTCCGCGAGCGCGACGGCCAGCATCGAGGAGGCCGCGTACGGGCGGTCGTTGACGTACTGGCCCAGGCTGAAGCCGGGCGAGGATGTGCCGCGCGAGCGCACCAGCCGGATGGGGTCCACCTCGACCATGAGCGCGGCCGTACAGCGTTCCTCGGTGGCCTCGGGGTAGAACACCCGGGCCACGCCGAACGACTGCCCGAACTCCTGGACGCGGTCCGGGTGCTTGTGGAGCAGGAAGCCGAGATCGGTGGCCGGCCGCGTGGTCGTCGAGATGGTCAGGAGCACGCTGCCCGATTTTTCCCTATAGGCCACCGCACGGGCCACCGGTTTGGCGGCCCCGCCGTCCGGCCGGGCCCACCGCCCTCGCCCGGGGGCGCCAGGATCAGATGTGCGGCATGATCTCCGCCGCGATCAGCTCCAGGTGGTCGATATCCGACAGGTCGAGCACCTGAAGGTACAGCCGCTCGGTGCCGGCCCCGGCGAACGTGCCGATCTTGTCCAGGACCTCCTCCGGCGTGCCCGCGAGGCCGTTCTCCCGCAGCTCGGAGACCTCGCGGCCGATCGCCGCCGCCCGGCGGGCGATCTCGGCCTCGTCGCGGCCGACGCACACGACCTGCGCGGCCGACATGACGATCGAGTAGCGGCCGGCCGCCTCGCACGCCTCCCGCACCCGGACGTACGCGGCGGCGGTCTCGTCCAGGCCGGCGAAGGGCACGTTGTACTCGTCGGCGAACTTCGCGGCGATGCGGGGCGTCCGCTTGGCGCCCGTACCGCCGATGATCACCGGCGGGCGTGGGTCCTGGGCGGGCTTGGGCAGCGCCGGGGAGTCGGCGAGCCGGTAGTACGCGCCCTCGAAGGAGTACGTGTCGCCCGGCTTGGTGGTCCACAGCCCGGTGACGATCTCCAGCTGCTCCTCGAAGCGCGCGAAACGCTCCCCGAGCGGCGGGAACGGGATGCCGTACGCCTTGTGCTCCGCGTCGAACCAGCCCGTGCCGAAGCCGAACTCCACGCGCCCCCCGCTCATCTGGTCGACCTGCGCGACGCTGATCGCCAGCGGTCCGGGCAGCCGGAAGGTCGCGGCCGTGACCAGCGTGCCGAGGCGGATGGTCTCGGTCTCGCGCGCGAGCGCGCCGAGCGTCACCCAGGAGTCGGTCGGGCCGGGTCCTGGGTCGCCGTCGTCCATGCGAAGGTAGTGGTCGGAACGGAAGAACGCGTCATATCCGAGGCGCTCGGCGGCCCGCGCCACCTGGAGCTGGTCCTCGTAGCCGGCCCCCTGCTGGGGCTCGGTGAAGATCCTTAATCTCATACGACTCATTATCCCGTCACTGCAGAATCAATCTTCGGGGTGGTGCAGGGGTTCGCAGGTATCTCTGCAGTGGGTAAGAAAGCGCCCATGGGAGGACTTCCTGCCTACACACCGATGCTCGCCCAGCTGGGACCGCTCCCAGCGCCGGGCGAGGACGACGCCTGGGGCCACGAGATGAAGTGGGACGGCGTGCGCGCCCTCGCGTACATCGAGAACTCCGCCCTGAGGCTCATCTCCCGCAGCGGCAAGGAGGTCACGGTCGCCTACCCCGAGCTGTACGCGCTGGCGGGCGCGGTCGGCGGGCACGATGTCGTGCTCGACGGGGAGATCGTCGCCTTCGACGAGGCGGGCCGCCCGAGCTTCTCGGCGCTCCAGCCCCGCATGCACCAGCGGCGCGAGGAGCGCGTGCGCAAGCTCGCCCAGAGCATCCCGGTGACGTACATGCTGTTCGACATCCTGCACATCGGCACCGAGCCCGTCATAGCCCTTCCGTACGTGCGGCGCAGGGAGCTGCTTGAGGACATCGTGTCGGCGGGGGCCCGCTGGCAGGTGCCGGCCTGGTTCCGCGACGACGGCACCCACGCCCTCGGGCTGAGCCGCCGGCTCGGCATGGAGGGGATCGTCTCCAAGCGGCTGCGGTCGCCGTACCGGCCGGGCAGGAGATCCCCGGAGTGGACCAAGGTCAAGAACTTCCGGGCGCAGGAGGTCGTGATCGGGGGCTGGGCGCCGGGGCGGGGCCGGCGGTCGTCGACGATCGGCTCTCTGCTCCTCGGCGTCCACGAGGGCGGCCGGCTCGTCTACGCGGGCAACGTCGGCACCGGGTTCACCGAGGAGACGCTCAGGGAGCTGGGCGCGGTCCTCGCCCCGCTGGCGCGGGACACCCCGCCGTTCGACGCCCCGGTGCCGCGCGAGCAGGCCAGGGACGCCCGCTGGGTGGAGCCGGTGCTGGTGGGCGAGGTGCAGTACGCGGAGTGGACGGGTGACGGAAGGCTCCGTCACCCGTCCTGGCGTGGCCTGCGCGACGACAAGTCCCCAGAGGACATCGTCCGCGAGCCCGAACCGTTCCCGGCTCGCGGACCCGACGTCACCCGCGAAGGGGACCCGCCCCAGCTCGCCGGCTGACCGTCGCACCCGTGACGGGCGCGATGCGGCGGATCGGGCGATCGTCACCGCTTCGCGGAGGTCGCCCTGATCGTCACCCGCGACGGCGGGCCGCCGCGGAGGGCAGGCTGACGAGCTCGACGAGCTCGTCCAGGTCGACGTACTTAGCGACCTCGGCCACCGACCGGCAGTAGGCGACCACGATCCCGTGCTGGCGGACCCGCAGCCGCGTCCGGCCGTCGAGCCTGATCGGCTCGACCTCGTACCCGTTGCCCCCTACCCATCGCGACATGCCGGAATGATAAGAAACCGCAGGTCAAATGCATGCAAAACCCACCAGCTCATCGAGCACCGCTTGCCTGAGCGGGAGGCCAGGACCGCCGGTGGTCAGGTGTGGCGGGCTCTCTCCAGGCCGTCGAGGATGAGGTCGAGGCCGAACTCGAACTCGCCGGCGTAGACGTCCCGGCCGCCGCCTAAAGATCCCCAGGCCGCAGCGGCCCGGCGAAGACCACGATCTCGTCGATGTCACCGGCGGCCGTGAGGTGCACCATGTCGGTGCCCGACAGCACGGTGCCGCCGTCGGCCGCCTCGAAGCGCCAGCCGAACCGGCCCCACTCGTGCGGCGCGTCGACCGAGGTCGTACGCACCAGCCGGCACCCGCCCGCCCGATAGCTCTGCACCACTTCGGTGATGAAGTCCTCCACCGCGCCGCGCCCGACGCCGCGGCCGATCGGGCCCCAGAACACCACGCCCGGTGCGAGCGCGCGGCTGAGCAGATCGGCCCGCCGCGCCGGGTCGTCGGAGTTGGCCGCGGCGATGAAGGCGTCGACCGCGTCCGCATGCGCCTGGGCCTGTGGCTCCGTCCGGGAGTTCGCCGTCACGTCGTCCTCCTGAGGTCTCATGGAGACGATCGTCCCAGAGCCGACGGCCGACGGGCCCGGCCCAGGGGAGGAAGCACGGCCCGAGCCGAAGGCGAGGACGGGCGCCGACGCCTCGGGCCGGTCAGATCACGTCCTTGGTGAGGAGGACGACGGTCTCGACGTGGTGGGTCATCGGGAAGGCGTCGAAGACGCGGATGTCGACCGTGGGGTAGCCGCGTTCGGCGAACCAGGCGAGGTCGCGCGCCAGGGTGGCCGGGTCGCAGGAGACGTAGACGACGCGGGCGGCGTCCAGGCCTGCGACGCGGTGGACCACCTCACGGCCGAGCCCGGTGCGCGGCGGGTCGACCACGACCACGTCGGCCCGTTCGACCCCGAGCCGGTCGAGGGCGTCCTCCACCCGGCCCCGCTCGATGCGCGCCTGCGGAAGGTCGCGCAGGTTGTGACGGGCGTCCTGCACCGCTCGCGCCTCGAACTCGATGCCGAGGACCGCGCCCTCAGGCCCGACCGCCTCGGCGAGCCCGGCCGCGAACAGCCCGACGCCGCAGTAGAGGTCGAGCGCCCAGTCGCCTGGACGTACGGCGGCGAACTCCAGGACCGCGTCGAGAAGCGTGGCGGGGGCCCCGGGATGCACCTGCCAGAAGCCGCTGCCGGTGACCTGGAAATCGCGGTCGCCGACCCGCTCGGTGAGCGCCGTACGGCCCCGTACGGCCCGCGCGTGCCCCCGGCCCTCGTCGACGAGGACGTAGGCGTCCGCGTCCAGATCGGGCACCGCGACCGTACGGTGGGGCTTCGGGGAGACCACGGCGGCCCGCTCCCCCGTGGACGTCGCGATCGCCTCCACGCTGGAGGCGCCCCGCCAGTTCCTGCGCTCGGCGCCCATGCGCTCGACCTCGGGGTGGGCGATGAGGCAGGCGTCGACCGGCTCGATCTCGTGGGAGCGGTGGCGGCGCAGGCCGGGCACGCCGTCGGGGGTGACGGCGAACTGGACGCGGGTGCGCCAGCCCAGGCCGTCCGGGGAGCCGGGGAGCTCCTCGACGTCGACCTTCATCTCGATGCCGGCGAGCCGTTGAAGCTGCTCGGTGACGACCTCGGCCTTGAAGCGGCGCTGGGCGGGAAGGGTGGCGTGCTGCCAGTCGCAGCCGCCGCACCGGCCCGGCCCGGCGAACGGGCACGGCGGCGTGACCCGGTCGGGGGACGGGTCGAGGATCTCGACCGCGTCGGCCCGCAGGAAGCGCGTCGTCTCCTCGGTCACCTCGGCCAGGACGCGCTCGCCGGGCAGAGCGTGGCGGACGAAGACCACCCGGCCATCGTGTCTGGCGACACACCATCCACCGTTGGCGACGCGCTCCACGTTCAGTTCGATCGGCACCTCGGTCCCCCCGCTCAATTTTTGACCTGGTCATCCTTACGTGCCACAGCGTACGGCCGGCGTACCGAGCCCGGGGCGAACGACTCCGGCCGGCCCCTGAGCCGGTCGGAGGACGCGAGCTGCCACGGCACGCTGGTGACCATCACGCCGGGCTGGAAGAGCAGGCGGCCCTTCAGCCGCAGCGCGCTCTGGTTGTGAAGCAGGTGTTCCCACCAGTGGCCGACGACATACTCGGGGATGAAGACGGTGACGACGTCGCGGGGGGAACGGCGGCGCAGGCTCTTGACGTATTCGAGCACCGGGCGGGTGATCTCCCGGTAGGGCGAGTCGAGGATCTTGAGCGGCACCGGGATGCCGCGCTCCTCCCAGTCGAGCTGGAGCTGCCTGGCCTCGTCGGTGTCGACGCCGACGCTGATGGCCTCCAGCGTCGAGGGACGGGTGGCCCTGGCGTACGCGAGAGCCCGGAGCGTCGGCTTGTGGATCTTGGACAGGAGCACGATGGCGTGGTTCCTGGCGGGGAGCATCGACTCGTCGGTCTGCATGTCGTCCGGGACGACCAGCTCGGCCGCCACGTTGTCGTAGTGGCGCCGGATGCCGCGCATCATCACGAACAGCACGGCCATGGCGGCACAGGCGATCCAGGCCCCGTGGGTGAACTTCGTGACCAGCACCACGACCAGCACCAGGCCGGTCACCGTGGCGCCGAACGCGTTGATCACCCGCGACCGCAGCATCTGCGCGCGCTTCTTGGCGTCGGTCTCGGTGCGGAGCAGGCGGTTCCAGTGCCGGACCATGCCGACCTGGCTGATCGTGAACGACACGAAGACGCCGACGATGTAGAGCTGGACCAGGCGGGTGGTCTCGGCCTCGAAGGCGTAGATCAGCAGCCCCGCCATGGTCGCGAGGATGACGATGCCGTTGCTGAAGGCCAGCCGGTCGCCGCGCGTGTGGAGCTGGCGGGGCAGGTAGCGGTTCTGGGCGAGCACCGACGCCAGCACCGGGAAGCCGTTGAAGGCGGTGTTGGCGGCCAGCACGAGGATCAGCGCCGTCATGGCCGTGATGACGTAGAAGGCCGGGGTGAAGTTGCTGAAGACGGTCTGCGCGACCTGGGCGATCACGGGACCGGGGTTGGCGACCACGTGGCCCGTCTTGTCGACGAGCGAACTGCCCTGCGAGGGGTCGGCGAACTTGGCGTCGGTGACGAACGCCAGGGCGGTGATGCCGGCGAACATCGTCGCGGCCAGCACGCCCAGCGCCAGCAGGGTGTTCGCGGCGTTCTTCCCCTTGGGCTTCCTGAACGCCGGCACGCCGTTGCTGATGGCCTCCACGCCGGTCAGCGCGGCGCAGCCGGAGGAGAACGCGCGCAGCAGCAGGAAGATCAGGGCGAAGCCGCCGACGCCGACGCTCTCACCGGTGACCGTGTAGTCGGCCGAGGGAGCCCTCAGGTCGGTGCCGAGCGCGAGCCGCACGCCACCCCAGATCATTAGGCCGAACACGCTGATCATGAAGGCGTAGGTGGGGACGGCGAACGCCAGGCCCGACTCCCTGATGCCCCGCAGGTTCAGCACGGTCAGCACGGCGACGATCGCCACCGCCGCGGCGACCTTGTGGTCGGCGAGGAAGGGCAGCGCCGCCCCGAGGTTCTCCACGCCCGAGGAAACCGAGACGGCCACGGTGAGCACGTAGTCGACCATGAGCGCGCTGGCGACCACCAGCCCGTAGTTGGACCCGAGGTTCTCGGTCGCGACCTCGAAGTCACCGCCGCCGCTGGTGTAGGCCCGGACGTTCTGCCGGTACGACGCGACCACCGTGAGAAGGATCACCACGACCGCGAGGGCGATCCAGGGGGTGAAGTGGTAGGCCGCGAGGCCGGCGATACCGAGCGTAATCAAGATCTCCTGCGGGGCGTACGCCACCGATGACAGAGCGTCGCTGGCGAACACCGGCAGCGCGATGCGCTTTGGCAGCAACTGCTCGTGTGCCTGGGCACTTCGGAGCGCGCGCCCCACGAGTAGTCGCTTGACCAGATCTGCAACCTTCACCACGAGTGACGATGCTAGTCCTCAGGTCAGGTGCTCCTCACATGATGCCGCCAGAACCGGCCATACTTGCTCTCGTAGCTGTATAAGGTCCAGGAGTTGCCGCCTCAAAGCCAACGGCGGGGGAGCATGCATATCGTCATCATGGGATGCGGCCGGGTCGGTTCGACCCTCGCTCACATCCTCGAGGACAGCGGCCACTCGGTCGCCATCATCGACAGGGACCCGCAGGCGTTCAGGCGCCTGCGAGCGGGCTTCCGCGGGCGCCGGGTCACCGGCATCGGCTTCGACAGGGACGTCCTTGAGGAGGCCGGCATCGAGTCGGCCGCCGCGTACGTCGCGGTGAGCAGCGGCGACAACTCGAACATCATCTCCGCGCGTGTCGCGCGCGAGACGTTCGGCGTCGACAACGTCGTCGCCCGCATCTACGACTCCCGGCGCGCCGAGGTCTATCAGCGGCTGGGCATCCCCACGGTCGCGACCGTGCGCTGGACGGCCGACCAGATCCTGCGGCGGGTGCTCCCCGAGGGCGCCGAGCCGCTCTGGCGCGACCCGACCGGCGTGGTCATACTGGCCGAGGTCGCCTACCACTCCGGCTGGATCGGCAGCCGCACCCGCAAGCTGGAGGAGGCCGCGGGCGCCCGCGTCGCCTTCCTCAACCGCATGGGCGAGGCCCTGCTGCCCAAGGGGGAGACGGTGCTCCAGGAGGGCGACATCCTCCACATGATCGCCGGTGACAACGACATGGACCGGATCAACAAGGTGCTGTCCGCGGCGCCCGAGGAGGAGTCCAACTGATGCGCGTCACGATCGCGGGCGCGGGGGCGGTAGGCCGGTCCATCGCGGCGGAACTGCTGGAGAACGGCCACGAGGTCCTGCTCATCGACGTCGACCCCAGGGCCATCAAGATCGACAGTGTGCCCCGGGCCGAGTGGCTGCTCGCCGACGCGTGCGAGATCTCCTCGCTCGACGAGGCCGGGCTCAACAACTGTCACGTGATGATCGCCGCGAGCGGCGACGACAAGGTCAACCTGGTCGTCTCGCTGCTGGCCAAGACCGAGTACGGCGTCCCGCGCGTGGTGGCCCGCATCAACCACCCGAAGAACGAGTGGCTGTTCAACGAGTCGTGGGGCGTGGACGTCGCGGTCTCCACCCCGCGCCTGCTCTCGGCCCTGGTCGAGGAGGCCGTCAGCGTCGGCGACCTGGTGCGGCTGATGACGTTCCGGCAGGGCCAGGCCAACCTGGTGGAGCTCACGCTTCCCGAGGACGCCCCGGTGGTCGGCCAGCGGGCCGGTTCTGTGCCGTGGCCGCAGGATTCGGCCCTGGTCGCGATCCTTCGCGAGGGCCGGGTGCTGGTGCCCTCCGACGACGACCCCCTGGAGGCCGGCGACGAGCTGCTGTTCGTGGCCAGCCAGGAGGTCGAGGAGGAGCTCGCCCACCTTCTCGCCCCCTGAGTACGGACGCGGAAGCGCCGGGGTCCCTGAGGGGCCCCGGCGCCGTCGTGTTCGCCTTCTTTCAGGCGCTCGCGCCAGGCGTGTCCGGCGTGATGGGGGTCCTCCCCCGGGCGAGCACCCAGACCATGGCGCCGAGCGCCGCGACCTGCACGGGCCAGCCCAGCGCGACCTTCGCCACCAAGAGGGCGGCCACCTGATCGGCCCAGTAGAGCGGGAGCTGCACGACCACCCGCAGCAGGCACGGCAGGATCAGCAGCCACGTCAGCCGCGAGCAGAGCCGGACGATGCCGGGGTTCTGCCGCCAGCCGGTCGGATCGCCGGTCACCGAGCCGATGAGGAACCCCACGACCGGCCACCGGACGACGATCGACAGCACCATCACGGCGGCGTAGCCCCCGTTGTAGAGGATGCCGGGCAGGAAGACGTCCTTGGCGTCCCCCGAGCGGCTGGCGAAGACCGCGCCGATGCCGATGCCGATGAGGCTGTTGATCACGAACTGCGGCGTGGTCCGCTGCGCGAGCCGTACGAGCAGGAGCAGCACGGCCACGCCGATGCTGACCATGAGCGAGACCTTGAGCTGCTCGGTGGAGATCCACGTGATCGTGAAGACCACCGTCGGGACGGCCGCCTCGATGACGCCCCGAACGCCGCCGAGCGCCTTGGCGAGCTGGGCGCGGATGGCGCTCTCGACGGTCTCGTGCGCGACCTCGTCCTGGACGGTCGTGGCCCCCGCGCTCACGGGCGCGCTCCCCGCCGGCGCGCCGCGCCCGCCGTCGTCACGCCGTCTCGCCACTGCATGATCATTGGTCTCCTCGCCTGGCGGAACCGTGGTCACTGGCCGCTCGCTGGGCGCAGCTCGTAGCGGGGGTTGAACATCACCTTGCGGCCGTCCTGGATGCTGACCAGGCCCTCGGCCCGCACCACCCGGCCCGGCTCGATACCGACGATCTTGCGGCGGCCCAGCCAGACCAGGTCGACCACATCGGATCCGTCGTACAGCTCGGCCTCCAGGGAGGGGACTCCGCCCCGGGGCCGCAACGTCACCGTGCGGAGAGTGCCCGCCACGCAGAACCTCCTCCGCTGTCCGCACGAGGCGATGGGCGTCGCGCCGTAACGGTCGAGGTCCTCCTGGAGCTCCGCGGCCTCCAGCTCGGCCTGGCTGGTCGTCAGCCGCCGGAAGAAACCGCGCAGCCCGCGTTTGACGGGCTCTGCCGTGCTCATTTCTCGTTCAACTCCTCGGGAGCCCCATACGATCCTGACCGCAGCTTACGTCAGCGGACCTCGGTGATCTCAGGCCCACGCTCGAACGGGTTGAGGCCCGCCCTGCCCTCCTCGGTCGCCTGCTGCTCGACGGCCTGCCGGGCCTCGGCGGGCAGCCGCAGCTCGATGGGCTCTTTGGGGGCCATGGGCTGGTCTCCGCGCACCACCACGATGTCGCGGATGACGTCCTCAAGAACCTTGCCCGCCTCGGGATCGGCGATGGCACGGCCGCTGAGGACACCCCGCAGGAACCAGCGGGGACCGTCGACGCCGACGAACCGGACGGGCTGCTTGGCGCCGTCCTGCTGGATCTCGGCGGCGAGCTCGGGGCCGAAGGGGCCCTGCCGCTCCTCGCAGCTCCCACCGGCGGCGGTCAGCTCACGGGTCAGCTCGGCGCGGACCTCGTCCCAGATGCCGCTCCTCTTGGGGGCCGCGAAGGCGTGCACCTGGAGGGCGCTCTCGTTGACCAGCACCACGGCGCCGACGATCTGGTCTCCGGCGACGTTCAGCTGGACCTCGAACCCGGGGCCGATGGGCAGCCGCATGCCGCCCAGGTCGACCCGCTCGCTCTCGGGATGGGGCTCGTCGGCGTCCCACGGTCCCGACTCGCGGTCGGAGACCGGCGCGTTCTCGGCGACCGGTGCCGACTCCTGTTCTTCCGCATGACGGCGGCGTCGGAACACTTCGTTCACACTCCTTATCGACTTATCGACCGGTGGAGCCGAACCCGCCGGCGCCGCGCGCCGACCCGGGGAGCCGCTCCACCTCGTAGAAAGCTGCCTTCTCCACCCGCTGGACGACGAGCTGGGCGATCCGGTCACCGCGCCTGAGCCGCACGACATCCTTGGTGTCGGTGTTGAGCAACGTCACCCTGATCTCGCCCCGGTAGCCGGCGTCGACCGTGCCGGGGGCGTTGACCAGCGTGACCCCGAACTTGGCCGCGAGCCCGGAGCGCGGGTGCACGAAGGCGGCGTACCCGTCGGGCAGCGCGATCGCCACGCCGGTGCCCACAACGGCCCGCTCGCCCGGCAGCAGCTCGACGTCCTCGGCGGCGTGGAGGTCCGCTCCCGCGTCGCCCGGATGGGCGTACGACGGAAGCGGCAGCTCGGGGTCGAGTCGCTGGATCAGCACCTCGATCATGGATTCACCTCGTGGTAGTGGAGCCGCGCCCTGCTGACGGTGTGACCCGGCCCGCGGGACCGCGGGACGCGCACCCGGGGGTTCGCACCGGCGAACGGCCTTCCGGGCTCGCGGAGGCGGCCCTCAGCCTCAAGGTACGCCCTCGGGACGACCGGGGCGGAACGGGTGTGCAAGGAGTCACGAACCGAGACCTTACCCGCTGCGCTGCGGCGACATGTCCTCTCCCGCGCCAGGCACCTGGTCAGCGGGGGGCTCGGGGGCGGGAGGGGATTCGGGGGCGGGCTCGTGCGGGGCCGCGGGCGGCAGCTCGGGTGGCCGCCTGCGCAGCTCCGGCAGCGCCCGGTAGACCACGGCCGCGACCGGAACCGCTATCGCCGCGCCGGCGATGCCGCCGAGGATGCCTCCGATGGCCAGCACCAGGATGATCGCGAGCGGGTGGAACTTCACGGCCCGCCCGACGATCAGGGGCTGGAGCACGTGGTTCTCCAGCTGCTGCTCGACCAGCAGGATGCCGATGAAGACCAGGGCGAACACCGGCCCCTTGGCCCCGAGCGTCACCAGCGCGGCGAGGCCTCCGGCGAAGAAGATGCCGACGATCGGGATGAAGCTGGCGAAGAAGATCAGCACGGCGAGCGGCGCCCAGAGCGGCACCCCCATGCCGAACAGCACGATGCCGATGATCAGACCGTGGATCGCGGCCACGATGACGGTGCCGTGGATGTACTGCGAGAGGGTGTGCCACGCGGCCCGCCCCGCCCGGTCTACGCGGGGGGCGTGGGAGCCGAAGCCGCGCAGGAACCACGCCCAGATGCGGTCGCCGTCCTTGAGCATGAAGAACGTGATGAACAACAGCAGGACGATGGACGCGAGCACCTCGATGAAGACGGCCGCCGTCGACAGCAGGGTGCTGGTGATCTGGCTGCGCTGCTCGTTGATCTGCTTGGCGACCTCTCCCACCATGTCGGTGAGCTGGGCCTCCTTGAGGTGCAGCGGACCGGTCAGCAGCCAGCCCTGCACGTCGCGGGCGGTCTTCTGGACCTGCTCGACCAGCCCGGGGAACTCGTCGTTCGCCCGCGTGCCGATGATGAAGCCGAGGCCGCCGATGATGGCGAACGCGAAGAGCATCGTGATCCACGTCGCCCAGATGGGACGCAGGCCCGCCCCGCGCAGGCGGTCGGTGAGCGGGAACAGCAGGGCGGTCAGCAGCAGGGCGATCGCCACCGGCAGCGCCACGAAGCTGAGACGGACGATGATCTGGGCGGAGAAATAGATCACCACGCCGATGACGATGAG
Source organism: Sphaerisporangium sp. NPDC049002 (assembly GCF_040649355.1). Taxonomy (NCBI): domain Bacteria; kingdom Bacillati; phylum Actinomycetota; class Actinomycetes; order Streptosporangiales; family Streptosporangiaceae; genus Sphaerisporangium; species Sphaerisporangium sp. NPDC049002. The sequence continues at coordinate 15,289 of NZ_JBEZFH010000110.1, forward strand.
GCGCCAGCTCCACGCCGCCATCGCCGACAGAGCCGGCGGCACGCTCCGTTCCTCGGTCTCCCTTTCCGCGAGCACCTCTCCAGACTGGCACGTCAGGCGGCCGAACGCGCACAGGTTACGGTCGGGTTCAAGCACTGGCCTGCTTTCTCCCCATTTCCCCTCCGGGCGATCTGTCCGTGCCTGCGGGGAAACGGGGAGAAGGCGTGCGGCCGTACCCGGGCGGAGGCCGCCCCGGCGGGTGGGGGCGTGCTCAGGCGGGGGCCGCCCCGGCGAGCGTGACCTCCACCCTCAGGTCGCCGTCCTGCGGCGCGAGGACGAACTCGTCGACCGCGCCCGCCGCGCACAGGTCGTCCTGCCCGTGGCGCACCAGCTCGACCGCCGAGCCGGCCACGCTGAGCAGCGCCACCTCGGCCCGCATGGAGAGCCTGGCCGAGGACTTGGCCTTGCGGATCTCGCCGAGCACCTGCGACACCGCCGGCAGGACCGCCGGGTCGCCGGAGGACGCGAAGCCGGCGAGCTCGGCGGCCGGCCAGGCCGCGCGGTGGACGGATCCGGGCCGCCACCACGACCAGACCTCCTCGGTCACGAACGGGAGGAACGGCGCGAACAGCCGCAGCATCACGTCGAGCGCCCGCCGCAACGCCGCGCGCGCCGAGTGCGCTCCCCCGTCGGATCCGTACGCGCGGGCCTTGACGAGCTCCAGGTAGTCGTCGCAGAACTCCCAGAAGAACCTCTCGGCGCCCTCCAGGGCCCGGGTGTAGTCGTAGGACTCGAACGCCGCCGTCGCGTCCTCCACGACCCCGGCGAGCCGCGCGAGCATCGACCTGTCGAGCGCCTCGGTGATCTCGCCGCCCGCCTCGCTGGCCTCGCCCGCCTCGCCGAGGCCGAGCACGAACTTCGAGGCGTTGAGGATCTTGATGGCCAGGCGCCGCCCGACCTTGATCTGGCCGGTGTCGAAGGCCGTGTCCGTGCCGGGACGCCCCCCGGCCGCCCAGTAGCGGACCGCGTCGGAGCCGTACTCCTGGAGCAGGCCCATGGGCGTGACGACGTTGCCCTTGGACTTCGACATCTTCTTGCGGTCGGGGTCGAGGATCCACCCGGAGATCGCCGCGTGCCGCCAGGGGGAGACGCCGCTCTCCAGGTGAGCCCTGACCACCGAGGAGAACAGCCAGGTGCGGATGATCTCGTGTGCCTGCGGCCGGAGGTCCATCGGGAACACCCGCCCGAACAGGTCGGCGTCGCGCTCCCAGCCGCCGATGATCTGCGGGGACAGGGAGGACGTCGCCCAGGTGTCCATGACGTCGGGGTCGGCGGCGAATCCGAAGGGCTTGCCCCGCTGGTCCTCGGCGTACCCGGGCGGCACATCGCTCGACGGGTCGACCGGCAGCGCCTCCTCGCGGGCCGCGATGGGCGCGTCGTAGATCGGCTCGCCCATGGAGTCCAGGGGGTACCAGACGGGGATGGGGACGCCGAAGAACCGCTGCCGGGAGATCAGCCAGTCGCCCGCGAGGCCCTGGACCCAGTTCTCGTAGCGGACGCGCATGTGCGGCGGGTGCCACGACAGCTCCCCGCCGCGTGAAAGCAGCGCCTGCCGCAGCTCGGGGTCGCGCCCGCCGTTGCGGATGTACCACTGGCGGGTCGTGACGATCTCCAGCGGCCGGTCGCCCTTCTCGTAGAACTTGACCGGGCGGGAGATCTTCTTGGGCTCGCCCTCCAGCTCGCCCGACTCGGCGAGCATCTCGACGATGCGCTCGCGGGCGCTGTGCGCGGTCCTGCCCGCCAGCTCGGCGTACGGCCCGGCGGGGACGCCCTCGGGCGCGTCGGGCAGCAGGCGCCCGTCCCACCCGATGACCGGCCGGGTCGGCAGGTCGAGCTCGCGCCACCAGATGACGTCGGTGACGTCGCCGAAGGTGCAGATCATGGCGATACCCGAGCCCTTGTCGCGCTCGGCGAGGCGGTGGGCCAGGACGGGCACGTGGACGCCGAAGATCGGGGTGCGCACGGTCTTGCCGAACAGCGGCTGGTAGCGCTCGTCGTCGGGATGGGCGACCAGGGCGACGCAGGCCGGGATCAGCTCAGGCCTGGTGGTCTCGATGTGGACGCCGTCGGCGTGACCGGTGCCGGGGACCCCGCCGAACCGGATGCGGTGGAAGGCCCCCGGCCACTCGCGGTCCTCCAGCTCGGCCTGGGCGACGGCCGTGCGGAAGGTGACGTCCCACAGCGTGGGGCCCTCGGCGACGTAGGCCTCCCCGCGCGCCAGGTTGCGCAGGAACCCGCGTTGTGAGGCGGCGCGGGAGGCGTCGTCGATCGTCGCGTAGGTGAGCGACCAGTCGACCGAGAGCCCAAGGTGGCGCCAGAGCTCCTCGAATGCCTTCTCGTCCTCCTGGGTGAGCCGCTCGCACAGCTCGATGAAGGTGCGCCGCGAGACGCTCACCTGGCGCTTGGGGTCGGGTTTCGCGGGGGGCTCGAACGCGGGGTCGTACGGAAGGGAGGGGTCACAGCGCACGCCGAAGTGGTTCTGCACGCGCCGCTCGGTGGGCAGCCCGTTGTCGTCCCAGCCCATGGGGTAGAAGACCTCACGACCGCGCATGCGCTGGAAGCGGGCGATCGTGTCGGTGTGGGTGTAGGAGAAGACATGGCCGACGTGCAGGGATCCGGACACGGTGGGCGGGGGCGTGTCGATCGAGTAGATCTCGTCCCGCGTCTTCGACCGGTCGAACCGGTAGGTGCCCTCGGCGTCCCAGCGGCCTACCCATACCGACTCAAGCCCATCGAGAGACGGCTTGTCGGGAACGGTGGTATGGCGCAGTCGCTGTTCGGTCATGGCGCCTTATGGTATGGCGTCGCGGTGCCGACCGGCACGAGAGACTAGGGTTCAGCTAGATCGACGAGGGGAGAAGTCATGGCCAAATCGAATGACGTCGAGAAGCCGGACATGGCCTGGCGGCTGATCGGCGCGGTGGTGGCGCTCGGCGTGGGATACGGCGCCCGCAAGGCCATCGAGTTCGGCTGGCAGAAGACCACGGGCAAGAAGCCCCCGGCCGACCCCAACTCGCTGGAGACCGGCCTCGCCGAGGCGATCGGCTTCGCCGTGGTGCTGGGCGTCGGCATGGAGGTCGCCCGCATCGTGGCCACCCGCACCGCGCACAAGCGGTACCAGGCGTGGAAGGCCATCCCCGACCAGGTCGGGCGGGCCGTCAAGTCGTAGCCCGGGCCGGCCCTCCGGGGCCGTTCCCCTGCCGTGCCGGCCACGGTTTCGTGACCGGCGACGGCGAGGGTCGTACGGGGGTCAGCGTTCGAGGGCGGCGAGGAACTCCCCGGCCCACCTGTCGACGTCGTAGGTGGCCACCCGGCGGCGCATGGAGCGCATCCGGCGTGACAGCTCGTGGGGCGTGGCCCGCATGGCGGCGACCATCTGCCGCTTCAGCCCCTCCACGTCCCATGGGTTGACGAGGAAGGCGTGCTTCAGCTCGTCGGCCGCCCCGGCGAACTCGCTGAGCACCAGCGCGCCCCGCAGGTCGTGGCGGCAGGCGACGTACTCCTTGGCGACGAGGTTCATGCCGTCACGCAGCGGGGTCACCACCATGACGTCGGCCGCGCAGTAGAGGGCGGCCAGCTCGTCGCGGTCGTAGGACTGGTGGAAGTAGTTCACCGGCGGGACGCCGAGCACACCGTGCTGCCCGTTGATCCGCCCGACGCGCAGCTCGATCTCGTCGCGCAGGTGGCGGTACTCCTCGACGCGTTCCCGGCTCGGGGTGGCGATCTGGACGAACACCGCCTCCCCCGGGCTGATGGTCTTGTCCGCCAGCAGCTCCCCGAACGCCTTCAGGCGCTGGCCGATGCCCTTGGTGTAGTCGAGCCGGTCGACGCCGAGCATGACGTGCTCGGGCTCCCCCAGCTCGGCGCGGATCTCCTTGGCGCGGGCGAGGATGTGCGGTTCGCGGACGAGGTTGTCCAGCTCGCCGAAGTCGACCGAGATGGGGAACGCCTCGGCGCGCACCGTGCGGTCGCCGACGATGATCTCCGAGCGCTGGTTCTGCAGGCCGAGCTGGCGGCGGCAGAGCCGGATGAAGTTGGACGCGCCGCCGGGACGCTGGAAGCCGACCAGGTCGGCGCCGAGCAGGCCTTCGAGGATCTCGCGGCGCCACGGGAGCTGCCAGAACAGCTCGGCGGGAGGGAAGGGGATGTGGAGGAAGAACCCGATCTTCAGGTCGGGGCGGAGCGCCCTCAGCATCGAGGGGACGAGCTGGAGCTGGTAGTCCTGCACCCAGACGACGGCGTTCTCGGCGGCGATGTCGGCGGCGGCCCGCGCGAACCGCTCGTTGACCGCGCGGTAGGCGTCCCAGAGCACCCGGGAGTAGATCGGCGTGGCGACGACGTCGTGGTAGAGGGGCCACAGGGTCGCGTTGGAGAAGCCCTCGTAGTAGAGCTCGACCTCGTTGGCGGAGAGGGGTACGGGGATGAGGTTCATGCCGTCGTGCTCGAAGGGCTTGAGCTCCTCGCCGGGAGCCCCATGCCAGCCCAGCCACGCGCCGTCACGGCGCTGCATCACGGGCGCGATCGCCGTCACCAGCCCTCCGGGACTGCGCCGCCATGACGCTGTGCCGTCGGCTGTGATGGTCCTGTCCACAGGCAACCGGTTCGCGACGATCAGGAATGAGCTGCGCACACGTCCTCCCTCGTGATCGGTTTAGGACCACCTTACGAAATGGGACGCGGCACCCTGTACAGGGCCTCCGGCTATGGAGTACGCGCGATTCCGGCGCGGTGCCCTACCAGGCCCATCGAACCGGATGAATCACCCACGGGGGTGTGAGGGAAGGGGAGGAAGGGGGTCAGGGGGGTGGCAGTGCCCGCTGGCGGCGCAGGTCGGCGCGCACCGTCTCGGCGAGCCGCTTGGTCGCGAGCCTGTTGAGCGCGCCTCCGGCGACGGCGCCGGTCAGGAACGGGCCCAACGTGGTCAGATGGCGGCCCATGGTGCGCAGCAGCCGCTTACGTAACCCCGCCTTCGCGGCGGCCCCGAGCGCCAGTTGCACCGAGGCGGGCGACAGGGGGTCGACGCCCCGCTGTTTGGACCAGGCGACCGTGAAGGCCATGGCCCGCTGGGCTCCCGAGCCCTGCACCTGCACCCCGTACACCTCGTGCAGCTCCGCGAGGAGCTTGACCTCGATCGCGGCGACCACGAGGGTCTCGGCCACGAGCTGGGCGGGCGCGGAGAGCAGGAGCGGCGGCGCCGCGAACTCCGCGGCCGCCAGGGCTCCGCCGATCGCCCCGACCGCCATCGTGGCCTTGCTGGCGGTGCGGACCAGATCGTCGGCGAGCTGGTCGCCGGTGAGACCGTAGTGATGGTCCTGCAGTGCCGCGAGATCCCTGATGGGAAGGCGCGGCGCTATGGAGGCGAAGATGTCCGCGAGCCATCTCCCCCGGCCGGCGCCGGACGCACGCGCCTTCTTCCTGGCGGTGACCAGCGCCGTGCTGAGGCGGCCGAGCAGCCGTCGCCGCTCGGCCCCATCCATGTCACCCGCGTCGGACAGCTTCCCGACCAGCTCGGCCACCTCGGCGTTGGCCTCGGTCTCCGATCCGGGCGACGGGGGCCGTCCGGGCTCGTCCTGCGATGATCGATCCGCTCCTGATGTCACGGACCCTCCCATGGTCTCAGGCGGCACATTCGCGGCAGATCTGCTGCCCGCCCTTGTCAGAGGCAAGCTGACTGCGGTGATGCACCAGGAAGCAGCGCGAGCATGTGAACTCGTCCGCCTGCCTGGGGATCACCCTGAGCGACAGCTCCTCGTTCGACAGATCGGCGCCCGGGAGCTCAAGCGACTCGGCGAGATCGGTCTCGTCGATGTCGATGCTCCCCGAGGACTTGTCGGTCCGCCGGGCCTGGAGCTCCTGGAGGCTGTCCTCACTCAAGTCGTCGTCGGTCTTGCGCGGGCTGTCGTAATCGGTGGCCATTTGCGTATTCATCCCCCTCATCTATGGCTTGCGCGTCGCGCGTCTGTAACGTCTGGGCGGTCCATCTTGTGCCCGTCTCTCCCGGGGAATTTTGCAATCGGTACCCCGTGAGAACGGTCGACGAACCTCCTTACACGTGAGGGCCTTGCCGCCTTCGCCACCCGGTTAGCCAAATATGGCGAAAACCTAAGCATTGGCCACAGGACCCATCGTGTTCGACGGCACATCCAACCACATGTCTGGCGTGAACGAGACGCCCCCCGCCGTATCAACCCGCCGGAAGTCGCACCGTCATCACGAGCCCCCCGCCTTCCCGTGGCACCGCCTTGACGGTCCCCTGATGGGCGCGGACCACCGCGCGCACGATGGACAGCCCGAGCCCCGCGCCGCGCGCCGATTCCACGCGGTCGGAGTTGAGGCGCCTGAACGGCTCGAACAGGTCGTCCACCTCGTACGCGGGCACGTGCGGCCCGGTGTTGGCCACCTGAACAACGGGAGTGCCGTCCACCATTCCCGTTCGCAGCCAGACCTCACCGGACTCGGGAAGGTTGTGCTTGATCGCATTCTCCACGAGGTTGGCCACCAGCCGCTCCACCAGCACCGGGTCGCCCATGGTGGGCGCGGTACGAAGGTCGGTGTGCACGATGACCTTGGTCTCCTCGGCGAAGGACGCGTGCTGCTCGACGACCGCCTGCCCGACGTCGCGGAGGTCGACGGGCTTGCGCACCGCGAGCTCGCGTTCGCTACGGGCGAGCAGCAGCAGGCCCTCGATCAGGTGCTCGTTCCTGGCGTTGGTCCCGAGGAGCGTGCGGCCGAGCACCCGCAGGTCCTCGGAGGCCTGGGGATCGCCGAGGGCGACCTCCAGCACGGTGCGGTTGATCGCCAGCGGGGTGCGCAGCTCGTGGGAGGCGTTGTCGACGAACCGCCGCTGCGCGTCGAAGGCGCGGTTGAGGCGGGTGAGCATGGCGTCGAAGGTGTCGGCCAGCTCCTTGATCTCGTCGTCGGGGCCCCGCAGGTCGATGCGCTCGTGGGCGAGCGAGGTCTCCGACAGCCGCCGGGCCGTGGTGGTCATCTTCTGGATCGGCCGCAGCGCGCGGTCGGCGACGAAGTACCCGAACAGCAGGGCCAGGATGCCCACCCCGCCGAGCGCCAGCAGCGACCGGGCCAGCAACTGGGCGCGCGCGGCGGCGATGGTGTCGTGCCGGAACGCGTCCCACCGGTCCTGGATCGAGCCCACGAGGCCCGCGGGCAGGTCGTCGAGGTTGAACGGCAGCGGAGGCCAGGAGTCGTAGATGGCCTTGCCGACGAAGGAGTAGATCACGAAGACCAGGAGCGCTCCTGCCGCGAAGAACAGGGCGCCGTAGGTGAGCGTCAGCCGCACCCGGATGCTCATACGCCCGGACACCTGCCGCACCCGGGCGATCAGGTCGTGCGTGACCGGGGAGGGCGCGACGGGAGGCGGGCCGTCCCACGCGGGCGGCCCGCTCGGCGGCGGCGGCGCCGACTTCGGCCGGAACAGCTTGCGCGAGCTCTCGACGGTGGGCTGCTCGCTCGTCCAGGCGCTCGCCGGAGGGCTCGCCGCCGCTCGCGGGGCGCTCGGCGCGAGCGAGTGGGAGCTCGCGGAGCCCTTTAAGCCGGACGAGGACCGCGGGGCCGGCCCGCCACCGGGACCGGTGAGCTCCTCCGCCTCCTCCGCCGGAGCGGAGGCGCCGGGTGGAACGATCATCGGCTGGGGCGAGGAGAAGGTCGGCCGTCCGGCCGCCTGGTCGCGTTCCGCGCTCACAGCTTGTATCCCACTCCTGGCACGGTCTCGATCACCGCCGGGTCGCCCAGCTTCTTGCGCAGGGTCATCATCGTGACCCTCACCACATTGGTGAACGGGTCGATGTTCTCGTCCCACGCCTTGTCGAGCAGGTCCTCCTGGCTGACCACGGCCCCCTCGGCGCGCATCAGCTCCTCAAGGACGGCGAACTCCTTCTTGGTGAGCGCGATCTCGTTGTCCTCCCTGGTCACCAGGCGCTTGCCCGGGTCGAGGCGGATCCCGGCGCGCTCCAGCACCGGCGGCAGCGCCGGGGCGGACCTGCGGCCGAGCGCCCGTACGCGCGCCACGAGCTCCATGAAGGCGAACGGCTTGGCGAGGTAGTCGTCGGCGCCCAGCTCCAGGCCCTCGACCTTGTCGTCCACCTCGCCCGAGGCGGTCAGCATCAGGATGCGCGTGGCCGTGCGCTGCGCCACGAGCCGCCGGCAGACCTCGTCGCCGTGGATCTTCGGCAGGTCGCGGTCGAGCACGACCACGTCGCCGAGAGGGTTTCCTGAGTGGCCTCCCATTCGGCGATGGAGACCACGACGACGTAGGGGCGGCCGTTGCGGGTCACAGTGA
>NZ_JBEZFH010000111.1:0-23564 GCF_040649355.1 Sphaerisporangium sp. NPDC049002
TACGGTGAAATTTCGGGAAATCGGCTCGACGCGCTGAAGCCCGCCGTGACCGTGTCGCTGGGGGCGGTCAGGCACGCGGTCAGCTCGGCGATCTGTGTGCCGCGCCCGGTGAAGTCGGCGACGCCGCGCGGCAGGTGTCCCGGCACGACCTCCTGCCGCTGCTCCCCCTGGCCGGAAGGCTGTGCGGGCGCTACAGACGGGTCCGCCGTGGTGTTCGCGGGGGACGGGGTCGCCGAGGAGGCGTCCACCGGGGAGGGCCGTGGGCCGGCGGCTCGCGGCACGCTGGGCCGGGACAGTGACGGGTCCGCCCGCAGTATCGCCTCGAACAGGTGCCGCAGCTCGGCGCCGGGGTCCACGCCCAGCTCGTCGGCCAGGGAGCGTCGGCCCTCGTGGTAGACGGTCAGGGCGTCGGCCTGGCGGCCCAGCCGGTACAGCGCCGTCATCAGCTGGCCGCGCAGCCGCTCGCGGGTGGGATACGCCCAGACCAGCTCGGTCAGCTCGCCGACCAGCTCCACTTCCCAGTTCGCGGCGAGCTCCGCGCTGATCCGCTCCTCAAGGACCGACAGGCGGGTCTGCTCCAGCCGCTCGGCCTCCCCGCGCAGCGCGTTGCCGATGCCGCCGAGGGCCGACCCCCGCCACATGGCCAGCGCGGCCCGCAGCTCCTCGGCCGCGGCGTCATGACGGTCGTCGGCGGCGTGGCGGCGGCCCTCCGCGACCCTGTGCTCGAACGCCCGCAGGTCGAGCTGCCCCGGCTCGGGCCGGATGAGGTATCCCGGCGGCCTGGTCTCCAGCAGGTGATCGTGCCCGGCCCGCACCAGCGCGCGGCGAAGCCCGTACACATAGGTCTGGATCAGCGCGTTGGCGCTGCTCGGCGGACGGTCTCCCCACAGGGCGTCGACGAGGCGCTCACCGGAGACGACCCTGCCCGAGCTGAGGAGCAGGGCCGCCATGAGGGCACGCGGCTTCGGGCCGCCCAGCGAGAGCCGCTCCCCGCGGTGCGACGCTTCAACCGGACCGAGCAGACGAAATTCCAACCGTCCTCCGTGGGCTCCCAGGCCGCCTAGAGGCAAGTGATAGCACTGCCGCCCACGAAACGGAACCCGTTGGGTGCGAGATCATTCGATCATCCGACGCGAAGGGCTCGCCGGTGGTGGGAGAGCCGTCGGTCGCCGGAGGGACGGCCTCAGAGGATCGCGCCGTCGTCCCAGCCCGAGTCGGGAGGCGGCCCGTCGCCCATGCGCACGATCAGCGCGACGAAGCCCCCGATGAAGGCGGCGATGGCGGCGAACACGATCCACCCGTCCATCGGCCAGGACAGGAGCGCGGCGAGCAGCAGGTACGCGGGACCGCCGAACAGCGCGAACCAGGCGATCTTGGTGCCCGCGTCCATCTTCGGGAGCGGCGGCGGGGGAGGCGGGACGTAGTGGTCGCCGTCGTCCTCTTCGGGGGAGGGGGCCGAGGCGGCCCGCTCCTCCTCACGGGTCTCCGCGGGGATCTCCGCCATCACCTGCTGGGGGGCGTCTTCGACGGGGACGTTCTCGCGATCCGGCCATGGCTGGCCGGCCGAGGTCGCCTCGGCGGTTTCGTTGAAAGAGGCGACGATCTGACGCCAGACCTCGTCCTCATCACTCTGGGGCGTCACCGGTCACTTCGATTCGTTCCTCTGCTCATGATGAGGTCGGATCAGTCTTCTCCGCAGCGGGATCAGTCTCTCTGCAAGGGTACCGACGCGTGGGCCCTGATGAAGTCGAGGCTACCCTCGAAAATCTCGGGCGCATCGTTGTCGAGCGTCGCCACGTGGTAGCTGTTCGCGCACTCGCGCACCGTCAGGTTGCCGCCGAGCGCCTGGCGCAGCAGCTCGACGCTCGCCGGTTTCACAACGTGGTCCTCGGGGCTGTGGTACACGAGCACGGGCTGGGTGATGCGGCCGAGCTCCGACTGGACCAGTGACCAGAGCTTCGGGAGCGTGGCCGCCGCCCTGACGGGGGTGCGCGTGTAGCCCACCTCGGTCGCCCCCTCCTTCTTGATGTCGTTCGCGACGCCCGCGACCGACGGGAGTACGAACTTCAGCACGGGCGCGAGCTTCATCAGCGGGACGTCGTTCACGATGGACGGGTTCACCACCACCAGGCCCCGCACCGAGGAGCCGTGCACCTCGGCCAGCCGGAGCGCCATGCACCCCCCGAGGGACAGGCCCATGACGAAGACCTCGGCGCACGTGCTCCTGAGGCTCTCGAAGGCCCTCTCAAGCTCGGCGAACCAGTCTTCCCAGCGGGTGCGGTTCATCTCCTGCCAGGTGGTGCCGTGTCCGGGCAGGCGGGGCACCGACACCGTCAGGCCCGCATCCGCCAGGTAGCGCCCCCAGGGGCGCAACGACTGTGGCGTCCCGGTGAACCCATGGCAGAGCAGGACCCCGACCTGGCCACCTTCGTGCTGATATGGCTCGGAGCCGGGCATGAGCGGCATGTTGGATTCCTCTCCTGATGATGGCTCGCCCGATCGTCGCACGTTCGAGGGCCGTCCCGCGAGATCCGCGAGCCCGGTGTCGCGGTTGGGTGGACGGTGTTGGTTGAAGGTGAGGTGTAGGTGAGGTGCGCCCGGCATGCGAAGATGACGCCACGCGGTTACAGCGGTGTGAACTCAGAGGAAAGCCAGCGAAGGGGTGCCCGAGTGTTCTACTGGGTGGTGAAGGCCATTCTCTCGCCGTTCCTCCATCTGGTGTTCCGTCCCTGGTCAGAGGGCGCCGAGCATGTCCCGAAGGAGGGCCCGTCGATCCTCGCGGGCAACCACCTGTCGTTCGCCGACCACTTCTTCGGCGCGCTTCCGCTGCCCCGCAAGGTCATCTCGCTGGGCAAGGCCGAGTACTTCACCGGGCGCGGTGTGAAGGGGCTGCTGAGCCGGGCGTTCTTCACCGGCGTCGGCACCGTGCCCATCGACCGGTCAGGCGGCAAGGCCAGCGAGGCGGCGCTGCGCACCGGCCTGCGCATCCTGCGGGAGGGCCACGTGCTCGGCATCTACCCCGAGGGCACCCGCTCGCCCGACGGGCGGCTCTACAAGGGCAAGACCGGCGTGGCCCGGCTGGCCCTGGAGTCCCGGGTGCCGGTCATCCCCTGGGCGATGGTGAACACCTTCGAGATGATGCCTCCCGGGCGCAGGTTCCCGAAGCTCGGCATCCGCCCCGGCGTGAAGTACGGCAAGCCGCTCGACTTCTCCCGCTACTACGGCATGGAGGAGGACCGGCTGGTCCTCCGCGCCGTCACCGACGAGATCATGTACGCGCTGATGGAGCTGTCCGGCCAGGAGTACGTCGACAAGTACGCCGCCAGCGCCAAGGTCGAGATGGCCCGCGCGGCGAAGAAGGCCGCACCGTCCTAGCCGTCCTCGGCGGCGGCCGGTCAGGGGCCGTCAGTTCGCCCGGTCCGGTGGTGTGGCTCCCGCCACCGCCACCTGTCCGAGGCTGATGCCCGCGTCGTTGGGCGGCACACGGGAGTGCAGCAGCACCGTGAACCCGCGCTCCTCCAGCAGGGCGGCCGCCCGCTCGACGAGGTAGAGGTTCTGGAACACCCCGCCGGACAGCGCGACCGTGGACAGGCCGGTGCGCTCCCGTACCCGCAGGCAGCCCTCCGCGACGAGCCGGGCGACCCCGTTGTGGAAGCGCGCGGAGATCACCGCCGCCCCGGCCCCCGCGTCCTCCACGACCGCCTCCACCAGATCGAGCCCCACCACCCTGAACGGCCGCTCCCCGTCCGCGCCCCCGGTTCCGGTGGCGGCGGGGTCCAGGATGCGGCAGGGGTACGCCCGCTGTTCGCCGGGGGCGGCGATCCGCTCCAGCTCGATGGCGGCCTGTCCCTCGTAGGTGACCGTGTCGCGGCCCGTCACCAGGGCGGCGACGGCGTCGAACAGGCGTCCTGCGCTGGAGGTCGGCGGCGCGTTGACGCCGCGTGCGGCCATGGCGGCGACGGCGTCCCATCGCCCGGCGTTGCGCTCGCGCACCCCGAGTCCTTCCGGCGCCCCCGCGCCGAGATAGGCGGCGGCCATCCGCCACGGCTGCCGGATCGCCGTCGCGCCGCCGGGCATCGGCACCGGCTCCAGATGCCCGGCCCGCTCGAACCCGGCCAGATCGGCGACCAGGAACTCGCCGCCCCACAGCGTGCCGTCCAGGCCGTACCCGAGCCCGTCGAAGGCCACGCCGATCACCGGCCCGGCCACGCCGTTGTCGGCCATGCACGACGCGATGTGCGCGTGGTGGTGCTGCACGCCCACCAGCTCGACGCCCTCCCGAGCCAGCGCGTACTTCGTCGAGAGGTACTCCGGGTGCAGGTCGTGGGCGACCAGCTCGGGCCTGACGCCGAACAGCCGCTGGAAGTGCCGGACGCCCTCGGTGAACGACCGCAGGGTCTCGAAGTTCTCCAGGTCCCCGATGTGGTGCGACACGAACGCGCGGCGCCCCTCGGCCAGGCAGAAGGTGTGCTTCAGCTCGGCTCCGCACCCGAGCACCGGACGGCGGACCCCTTCCGCGAGGGTCAACGGCGCGGGGACGTAGCCCCGCGAGCGGCGGATCGGCAGCTCCCTGCCCCGGAACACCCGGACGACCGAGTCGTCGGCGCGCGTGTGGATCGGCCGGTCGTGGGTCAGGAAGGCGTCCGCGATGCCGTCCAGGCGTGCGAGCGCCGTGTCGTCGAGGTAGGCGATCGGCTCGTCGGAGACGTTCCCGCTGGTCAGCACGATCGGCTGCGGGAACTGGCGCAGCAGCAGGTGGTGCAGGGGCGAGTAGGGCAGCATCACCCCGAGCGACCGCGCCCCCGGCGCGACCGCCTCCGCGACCCCGCCTTCCGCGATCCCACCGCCGGCGTGCCGGGTCCGGCGGCGCAGGAGCACGATGGGGCGGCGGCGGCCGGTGAGCAGCCGTTCCTCGTCGGGGTCGATGGCGCAGAGCAGGCGGGCCGCCGCCAGGTCGGGCACCATCAGCGCGAACGGGCGCTCCTCCCGGTGCTTCCTGGCGCGCAGCGCCGTGACCGCACGCTCCAGGTCGGCGCGGACGGCCAGGTGGTACCCGCCGATCCCCTTGACCGCGAGGAGCCGTCCCCGCCGCAGCAGGCGGGCCGCCTCCCGAACGGGGTCGCCCGGGATCTCCTGCAGCGCGCCGTCGACCAGTCGCAGGCGCGGGCCGCACGCCGCGCAGCACACCGGCTGGGCGTGGAACCGCCTGCCGGCCGGGTCGTGGTACTCCTCCGAGCACGCGTCGCACATCGCGAAGGCCGCCATCGTGGTGCCTGCCCGGTCGTACGGAGAGGCCCGGACGATCGTGAAGCGCGGCCCGCAGGCGGTGCAGTTGATGAACGGGTAGCCGTACCTGCGGTCGGAGGGGTCCTCCAGCTCCCGCAGGCAGTCGGCGCAGGTGGCGACATCGGGGGAGATGAGGGCCCGCCCTCGGCCCGCGCCCGTGCTCGGCGCGATGCCGAACCCGGGTTCGCCCGTGACGGGCACCTCCCGCGAGGTGACGCGGTCGACGATCGCCAGCGGAGGCGGCCGATGCCGTACGGTCTCCAGGAACTCGGCAACGGCGGTGGAGACGCCCTCGACCTCGATGAACACGCCATGCTCGTCGTTGCCGACCACTCCGCACAACCCCAGCCGCGTCGCGAGCCGGTGGACGAAAGGGCGGAATCCCACCCCCTGGACGACACCGTCGACCCGGATCTCGGCACGGACGCTAGGGCTCACATGATCAGTCTCCGGCGGGCACCGGCGACAGGCAACGAAGGCGCGCGACGTGCCCCCGCGCCTCCTCGATCAGGCGCATCATGGCGAGGCTGTCCGAAAGCGGCATGACGGCGCTTTCTGTGCGGCCCTCGGCCAGGGCGTCGCGCACCTCGCGGAGCTCCCCGGCGTACCCGTCATCGGACGCGGCGATCACGTGCTCCTCCGGCTCGCCGGAGGAGCCGTGCAGGACCATGCGCGTGGGGGCGAAGAAGGGGGCGTCGAGGTCGGCGCGCAGGATCGTGCCGGTCACCGAGGCGGTGTTGGCCAGCGGGCCGAGCAGGGAGGTGTCCAGCAGCGCCCGCGCGCCGTCGTTCCAGGACATCAGCAGCCCGGCCTCGGCGTCGACCCCGGATGGCGACAGGGTGCCGGTGACGGTCATCGCGCCGGGCTCGCCGAGCAGGAGCTGGGCCAGGCCCATCGGGTAGATGCCGAGGTCGAGCAGGGCCCCGCCGCCGAGCGCGGGATCCCATAGCCGGTGCGCGGGGTCGTAGGCCATGGGGAACCCGAACGACGCGGACACCGACCTGAGCGTGCCGAAGCTCCCGTCGCGTACGAGCCCGTGCAGCCGCGTGACCAGCGGGTTGAACCGCATCCACATGGCCTCCATGAGGAAGACCCCCGCCTCGCGCGCCAGCTTCACCATGCGCTCGGCGTCGGCGGCCGTGGCGGCCAGGGGCTTCTCGCACAGCACCGCGCGCCCGGCCGCGATGGCGAGCTCCGCGACCGGCAGGTGGTGGGAGTGCGGCGTCGCGACGTACACGACGTCGACCTCCGGGTCGAGCACCAGCTCCTCGTACGAGCCGTACGCGCGGGGCGCCTCCAGCTCGCCGGCGAGCCCGCGCGCCCGGCCGAGATCGCGGGAGCCGACGGCGGCCACCCGCATGCCCGGCTCCCGCGCGATCACCTGTCCGACCGTGCGGGCGATGCCGCCCGTGGCCGCGATACCCCACGACAGCACGAAAGCTCCTTCCAGGCGCGGCCGCCGCCGTACGGTCCGTACGGGCTCGGCGCGCTTCGCTTGTCCGGGTCCAGAATGCACGTACCTTTTGCCCGGGAGATACCTCTTCGCGGTCACCTGTGTCCCGGCGGCCTGCCTTCCAGGCGCGGTCCGGCGGTCCAGAGCGCAAGCAGTCCAGAGGTCCAGGGGCTTCTGGGGCCTAGGGGACGGGCAGGCGGTCGGCGGCGGCGGACCAGAGGGACCGGTCGCCCCGCGGCTCGTACGCGGTGATGGGCTCGCCCCGGCGTACGAGCTCGCGGATGTCGGTGACCACGCCGTGGGCGCGGGCCTGGACCAGCGCGTTGCCGAGCGCGGCGGCCTCCACCGGCCCGGCCAGCACCGGAAGGCCCGTGGCGTCGGCGGTCATCTGGCAGAGCGGCCCGTTGCGCGCCCCGCCGCCGACGATGTGGATCACTTCCACGTCGTGGCCGCTGAGGCGCGCGGCGTCGCGCACGGCACGCCGGTAGGCCAGGGCGAGGCTTTCGAGCACGCAGCGGACGATCTGCGGCTCGCCGGTGGGGGGACGCTGGCCGGTGCGCTCGCAGTAGGCCGCGATGCGCCGGGGCATGTCGCCGGGAGGCAGGAAGGAGGGGTCGTCGGGGTCGATCAGCGCCGCGAACGGGCTCGCGCGCTCGGCGGCGGCCAGCAGTCGCGGCAGGCCGGGGTCGCCCCAGGCACGCAGGCACTCCTGGAGGATCCAGAGCCCCATGACGTTGCGCAGGTAGCGCGTGGTGCCGTCGAGGCCGCCCTCGTTGGTGAAGTTGGCCTCGCGGCTCTCGTCGGTGATCACCGGCGCGGGAAGCTCGACGCCGACGAGCGACCAGGTGCCCGAGGAGATGTAGGCGAACCGCGGGGTGGCGGCGGGCACGGCGGCCACGGCCGAGGCGGTGTCGTGGGAGGCCACCGCGACCACGGGCACGGGCTCGCCGCCGTTCCCGATCTCGGCGGCCACGTCGGGACGCAGGACTCCGGCGGGGGAGCCGGGCGGGCGCAGATCGGGGAAGATCTCGCCGGGGAGGCCGAGGCGGCTCATGAGCGGGCGTGCCCAGTCGCCCGCGCGGACGTCGTACAGCCCGGTGGTGGAGGCGTTGGTGGTCTCGGCGCCGATCGACCCGGTCAGCCAGTAGGTGAGCAGGTCGGGGATCATGAGCAGCGTCCTCGCCCGCGCGAGGGCCTCGCGGTCGGCCAGGAGCTGGTAGACGGTGTTGAAGGGCAGGAACTGCAGGCCGCTCACCCCGTACAGCGAGGCGGCGCCCAGCTCGGCGACCACCCCCTCCATGACCCCGGAGGTGCGCTCGTCGCGGTAGTGGACGGGGTTGCCGAGCAGCCGGCCGGAGGAGTCGAGCAGGCCGTAGTCGACCGCCCAGGAGTCGACGCCGATGGAGTCGACCGGGCCCGCCTTGCGCAGGCCGTCGAGAACGCCCTGGTAGAGGGACAGGATGTCCCAGTGGAGGGTGCCCGACGCCCGGACGGGCCGGTTGGCGAACCGGTGGACCTCCCTCAGCTCGACCCCGCCCGCGTGGATCCGCGCCGTCATCACCCGCCCGCTGGAGGCCCCGAGGTCGACGGCCGCGACCGTGCTCACCGCCACCTCACCACCTCGCGAACACGCCGGACGCCCCTATGAACCCGCTGAACCTGCTGAACCCGCTGGACCCGCTGAACCCGCTGGACCCGCTGGACCGGATCAACCGGCGGCCGTGCCGCGCGCGGGCTCATGTCACTCGCGCCGGGTGGACTCGCGGGCCACGAGCTCGGGCTGGAACATGATCTGCTGGTGGGCATGGCTCTCCGGGTTGTCGCACTCGTCGAGGAGAAGCTCAGTGGCGATGCGGCCGAGCTTGTAGGTCGGCTGGCGGATCGAGCTGAGCGACACGGCGGAGGCGGCGGCGAAGTCGATGTCGTCGTAGCCGATGAGGGCCACGTCGTGGGGCACGCGCACGCCCGCCTGGAGCAGCCCGCGTAGCAGGCCGAGGGCGAGCAGGTCGTTCGCGCAGAAGATCGCGTCGGGGAGGAGGGGCCCGCCCACCAGCTTCTCGGCCGCCCGCTGCCCCGCCCTGGCGTTCATGGCGGGCATCTCGACGACCTCCAGGGCGGACGCGGGGTCGAGCCCCGCCGCCGCGATCGCCTGCTCGGCGCCGCTCATGCGGTCGAGGCACTGGCGGATGGTCAGCGGACCGGTGACGAACGCGAGCCGGGCGGCCCCGCCGTCGAGCAGGTGGCCCGCCGCCGTGCGCCCGCCGGTGATGTCGTTCACGGCGACCGAGCACTGGTCGGGACGGTGGGCGGGGTGGTCGACGAGCACGACGCTGATGCCGCGGTCGCGGATCACGTCGAGCCGGCCGGGATCCTCGTCGGAGGGCGTGATCAGCAGGCCCCGCACCCGCTGCTCGGCGAAGACGCGCAGGTTGCGCTCCTCCTTCACCCGGTCTCCCGAGGAGTTGCCGAGGATCACGGCGTAGCCCAGCTCACTGGCCATGTCCTCGACGCCGGCCGCGACGTCGGTGAAGAACGGGTTGCCGATGTCGATCACCGACAGGCCGATGGTGCGGCTGTGGCCCGCGCGCAGCGTGGACGCCGAGCCGTGCCGCACGAAGCCGAGCTCCCTGATGACCTGCTCGACGCGCGAGCGCGTCTCGGCCGCCACCTTCTGGGGCCGGTTGAGCACGTTGGACACCGTGCCGGGCGAGACCCCGGCCTGCGCGGCGACCTCTTTGATACTCACCGTGCTTCCGGTGCTCCCCGTGGTCATCCGTACTCCTTCTGTGGTCGGCGTTTATTAAAACGTGCCAGCGGCGGCGCGCACCAGGCCTCGTACGAATATCGCACAGAGGACGCGGGACCGGTGCCGGGGAAGCGGCGAGGAGCCCGGTAACGCTCTGGAAACAGCGACTTCACCCCCCATTGACATGGTCGCCGGACCGGCCGTAGCGTCCGGGCAAGGCCATTAAAACGTTTTTGGCTCCGCATGCCAAGCGCCAGGGAAGGGGCGGGTCTGTGAGGGATCCGGGCGAGGTCGAGGCCCCGGGGGGGCCGGTCTCCGGCGCGGCGCCGCCGGTGCTCGCACTGAGGCAGGTCAGCAAGTCGTTCGGCGCGGTCCGCGCGCTGAGGGAGGTCTCGCTGGAGCTGTTCGCCGGCGAGGCCCACGCGCTGGCGGGGGAGAACGGCGCGGGGAAGTCCACCCTCGTCAAGACCCTGACGGGCGTCCACCGCCCCGACGAGGGCGAGGTGCTGCTCGACGGCGAGCCCGTGGAGTTCGGCGGCCCGGCCGCCGCGCAGGACGCGGGAGTGGCCGTGATCTACCAGGAGCCCACGCTCTTCCCCGATCTGTCCGTCGAGGAGAACATCTTCATGGGCCGCCAGCCGCGCGCCCGGTTCGGCCGCATCGACCGGCGCGCCATGCGGCGCGAGGCCACCGGGCTGTTCCGGCGCCTCGGCGTCGCGCTCGACCCGGGCAGGCCCGCGCGCGGCATGTCGATCGCCGACCAGCAGCTCGTCGAGATCGCCAAGGCGCTGTCCCGCGAGGCGCGCGTCCTCATCATGGACGAGCCCACCGCCGCGTTGTCGGGCAACGAGGTCGCCCGGCTGTTCACCGTCGTCGAGGCGCTCAGGGGGCAGGGCTGCGCGGTGCTGTTCATCTCCCACCGGCTCGACGAGATCTTCGAGCTCTGCCAGCGCGTCACGACCCTGCGCGACGGCGCCTGGGTGGCCAGTGAGCGCGTCACCGGGCTCACCCCCGACGACCTGGTGAGGCGCATGGTCGGCCGCGACCTCGACACCCTCTACCCCAAGCAGGAGACCACGCCGGGCGAGGTGGCGCTGACCGTCAGCCGTCTCACCCGCGAGGGCGTGTTCACCGACGTCTCGTTCGAGGTGCGGCGGGGCGAGATCGTCGCCCTGGCGGGCCTGGTCGGGGCGGGCCGCAGCGAGGTCGCCCGCGCGATCTTCGGCGTCGACCGCTGGGACGCGGGCTCGGTGCGCGTCGGCGGGCGCCGCCTGCCGGCCGGGAGCCCGGCAGCCGCCATGGCCGCGGGCCTCGCGCTCGTCCCGGAGGACCGCCGCCAGCAGGGCCTAATCATGGATCTGTCGATCGAGCGCAACATCGGCCTGACCGGCCTCAGGAGCGTGCGGCGGGGCCCGGTGATCTCCCGGGCCGCCGAGCGCGACCGGGCGCGCGACTGGGCCACACGGCTCCAGCTCAAGTTCACCCGGCTCGGCGACGCGGTGAACGTCCTGTCCGGTGGCAACCAGCAGAAGGTCGTCCTGGCCAAATGGCTGGCCACCGACCCCGCGGTGCTGATCGTCGACGAGCCCACCCGGGGCATCGACATCGGCACCAAGGCCGAGGTGCACCGGCTGCTGTCCGAGCTGGCCGGGCGAGGCATCGCCGTCCTGATGATCTCATCTGACCTGCCGGAGGTGCTGGGCATGGCCGACCGCGTGCTCGTCATGCACGAAGGACGGCTCACCGCGGAGATCCCGCGTGAGAGGGCCACCGAGGAAAGCGTCATGTCGGCCGCCACCGGCCGCGCCGCGGGGGCCGCCGCGTGACCGCCCCGCGAACCGGCCGCCAACGGCCGCGCCGCCTGACCACCCCGCGAACCGGCGGCTCAGGAGCGGGCGCGGAGGGCGTCGCGTGACCGCCGTCACGGCCGGCGAGGGGCCGGCGGCGGAGCGCGGCGCCCGGAGCCTGGTCGAGCTGGTCCTGCGGGCACGCGAGCTCAGCCTGGTGGCCGCCATCGCCGTCCTGGTCGTCGTCACCGCCGCCGTCAACCCGAACTTCCTGTCCGGCCAGGGCGTGACGGACATCTTCCTCAACACCTCGATCCTGGCGCTGCTCGCCGTGGGGCAGTCGCTGGTCGTCATCACCAGGAACATCGACCTGTCCGTGGGGTCGGTCGTCGGGCTGGTCGCCTTCTCCACCGGCGAGTTCCTGGCCGCCGACCCCGGCGGGCGGGGCGTCGTGGTGGCGCTCGTCCTCGGCGTCGCGACCGGCGCGGCGTGCGGGCTGCTCAACGGCCTGCTGGTGAGCTTCTGCCGCGTGCCCGCCCTGGTCGTCACCCTCGGCACGCTGTACGTCATCCAGGGCCTCGACCACTACATCGCCCACGGGCGGCAGATCAACGCCGTCGACCTCCCGACGGCCCTGCTCGACCTCGGCAACGAGGGCGTGCTCGGCGTTCCGTACCTCCCGGTCATCACGGTCGTGGTCATGCTGGCCGTCGGCTACTACCTGCGCTCCTATCCCTCCGGGCGCGACTTCTACGCCATCGGGTCGAGCCCCGAGGCCGCGCGCCTCGCCGGGGTGCCCGTACGGCGCCGCGTCCTGGCCGCCTACCTGTTCAGCGGCGCGCTCGCCGGTCTCGCCGGGGTGCTGTGGCTCGCGAGGTTCGGCACGGTCGTCGCCGACTCGGCCCGGGGCTGGGAGTTGCTCGTGGTCAGCGCCGTCGTGGTGGGCGGGGTGGCCATCGTCGGCGGCGTCGGCACGGTGTACGGCGCGGTGCTCGGCGCGGTGCTGCTGACGACCATCGGCAGCGCCCTGGTCGTGCTGAAGGTGAACTCTTTCTGGCAGCAGGCGCTCACCGGCGCGCTGCTGCTGCTGGCCATCACCGTCGACCGGGTGCTCGCGGTGCGGGTCACGCGGCTGCTGCGCAGGAGGAGCGTCCGCCATGGCGCCTGACCTGATGACCACCGCCGGCAGTGACACGGCGCCCCGTCCCCCGGCCGCCCGGTCCGCGCTCGGCCGGTTCGCGCGCTGGGACGTGCTGGTCACCGCGCTGCTGATCGCCGTGTTCCTGGCGGGCGCGGCGGGCTCGCCCGACTTCGCCGGCGCCGGCAACCTGTCGTTCGCCCTGGGGGACCTCGGCGAGATCGCGCTCATCGCGCTCGCGATGACGCTCCTGGTCGTGGCCGCCGAGGTCGACCTCTCCGTGGCGTCGGTCCTCGGGCTGTCGAGCGCCCTGCTCGGCGCCCTGTGGGACGGCGGCTGGGCGATCGAGACCATCATCCCGCTGGTGGTGGTCGTGGGCGCGGTGTGCGGGCTGGTGAACGGCCTGCTGGTCACCCGGCTCGGCCTGCCCTCGCTCGCGGTCACGATCGGCACGCTCGCGCTCTACCGGGGCCTCGCGTACGTCGTGCTCGGCGACAGGGCGGTGGCGGAGTTCCCCCAGCGGTACACCGACCTGGTGACCGGCGACGTGCCCGGCACCCCCGTCCCGTACCCCGTGGCCCTGTTCGTCCTCCTCGCGATCGTCACGGGCGTCGTCCTGCACGCCACCGGGGCCGGACGGGCGCTGTTCGCGATCGGCGCGCAGGAGGAGGCGGCCTTCTTCGCCGGCATCCGGGTCAAGCGCGTCAAGCTGGTGCTGTTCGTGGTCTCCGGCACGGTGGCGGCCTTCGCCGGCGTGATCTTCACGCTGAGGTACGGCAGCGCCAGGGCCGACAACGGCTTCGGCGTCGAACTGGCCGTCATCGCGGCCGTGCTGCTGGGCGGCGTCGACTTCGACGGCGGCAAGGGCACGCTCGGCGGGGTCATCGCCGGCGTGCTGCTCATCGGGCTGCTGCGCAACCTCTTCATGCTCAACGACGTGGCGACCGAGATCCAGTCGATCGTCACCGGCCTTCTCCTCATCGTCTCGGTCCTCACCCCGCGCCTCGCGGCGGTCCTGCGACAACGACGCCGCTCCCCGTCTTCGCGCACCCCCCGCACCTCCACGGAAGAAGGAAATCGATGATGACGAACTCTTCACGGCGGTTCGCCTCCGCGGTCCTCGCCACGAGCGTCCTGGCGCTCGGCCTGGCGGCCTGCGGCGGCACCACGAAGGACTCCGCCACGTCGTCCGCGCCTGCGGCCGCGCCCCCGGCGTCGTCGGCCAAGGCCGACCCGAACGCGCCCGTCAAGCAGGGGCTGAAGCTGGCCTTCCTCCCCAAGGCGATCAACAACCCGTACGAGACGATCGTCGACAACGCGGGCATCGAGGCGGCCAAGGAGTTCTCCGGCACGGCCAAGGAGGTCGGCCCCTCCGACGCGTCGGCGTCGTCCCAGATCTCCTACATCAACACGCTCACGCAGCAGGGCCAGGACGCGATCCTCATCGCGGCCAACGACGCCAACGCGGTGTGCGGCCCGCTGAAGCAGGCGATGGGCAAGGGCATCAAGGTCGTGGCCTACGACTCCGACGCCGCCAAGGAGTGCCGTGACATCTTCATCAACCAGGCCAGCTCCGAGGAGGTCGGCCGCAGCCAGGTCAAGCTGCTCGCCGACATGATCGGCCACAGGGGCGACATCGCCATCCTCTCGGCCACCGCGAACGCCACGAACCAGAACACCTGGATCGAGTTCATGAAGGACGAGCTGACCAAGCCCGAATACAAGGACATGAAGCTCGTCAAGGTCGCCTACGGTGACGACGAGGACCAGAAGTCGTTCCAGCAGACCCAGGGTCTTCTGCAGGCGTATCCCGGCCTGAAGGGCATCATCTCCCCGACCACGGTCGGCATCTCGGCGGGCGCCCGCTACATCTCCGGCTCCAAGTACAAGGGCAAGGTCGTGCTGACCGGGCTCGGCACGCCGAACCAGATGCGCAAGTTCGTCAAGGACGGCACCGTCCAGAAGTTCGCCCTGTGGAACCCCAAGGACCTCGGCTACCTGGCCGCCTACGCCGCCGCCGCGCTGTCCTCCGGGCAGATCACCGGCGCCGAGGGCGAGACCTTCAAGGCCGGCAAGCTCGGCGAGAAGACGATCGGCGAAGACGGCGAGATCATCCTCGGCCCGCCTTTCACCTTCGAGGCCTCCAACATCGACCAGTTCGACTTCTAGACCTCACCCAGAACCACCGTGTACGGCTCGCGCGGGGCGCCGTCCTTCGTGGAGCTCGAAGGCGGCCGTCCCGGCGAGGGCATGTTCACGCTCGACGGAGTTTTCCATCTCGACTGATCGGGGACCCTCATGGCAACGGACATCAAGGCGGAGCTGCGACGGCAGCGCATCGAGACGCCCTCCTGGGCTTATGGCAACTCGGGCACCCGGTTCAAGGTGTTCACCCAGAAGGGCGTGCCGCGAGATCCGTACGAGAAGCTGGCCGACGCGGCGCAGGTGCACCGGTTCACCGGCGTCGCCCCGGCCGTCGCCCTGCACATCCCGTGGGACAAGGTGGACGACTACGCCGGCCTGGCCCGGTACGCCCGCGAGCTCGGCGTCGGCATCGGCGCGATCAACTCCAACGTCTTCCAGGACGACGACTACATGCTGGGCAGCGTCACCAACCCCGACCCGGGGGTGCGGCGCAAGGCGCTCGACCACCTGTTGGAGTGCGTCGACATCATGGACCTCACCGGCTCCAGCACGCTCAAGCTGTGGTTCTCCGACGGCACCAACTACCCCGGGCAGGACGACGTCCGCTCCCGCCAGGACCGGCTCGCCGAGGCGCTGGCGGCGGTGTACGACCGGCTGGGCGAGGGGCAGCGGTTCCTGCTTGAGTACAAGCTGTTCGAGCCAGCCTTCTACGTGACCGACGTGCCCGACTGGGGCACGGCGTACGCGCACTGCCAAAGGCTCGGGCAGAAGGCCCAGGTGGTCGTGGACACCGGGCACCACGCCCCGGGCACGAACATCGAGTTCATCGTGGCGTTCCTGCTGCGCGAGGGGAAGCTCGGCGGGTTCGACTTCAACTCCCGCTTCTACGCCGACGACGACCTGATGGTGGGCGCGGCCGACCCGTTCCAGCTCTTCCGCATCATGTACGAGGTGATCAGGGGCGGCGGCTACGCCGAGCACATCGCGTTCATGCTCGACCAGTGCCACAACATCGAGGCCAAGATCCCCGGCCAGATCCGGTCGGTGATGAACGTCCAGGAGGCCACGGCCAAGGCGCTGCTGGTCGACGGCGAGTCGCTGGGGAAGGCCCAGTCCGAGGGCGACGTCCTCGGCGCCAACGCCGTGTTCATGGACGCCTACAACACCGACGTGCGGCCGCTGCTCGCCGGGCTGCGCGAGGAGTCCGGCCTCGATCCCGACCCGATGGCCGCCTACCGCCGCTCGGGGTACGCCGAGAAGATCGTGGCCGAGCGCGTGGGCGGCGCGCAGGCCGGATGGGGGGCCTGACCATGACCACCGGACCCGTCGACGAGCTCCTGCGGCGGGCGCACGCCCTCGGCGCCGACCCCCGCAACACCAACTACGCCGGGGGCAACGCCTCCGCCAAGGGCACCGCGACCGATCCCGTCACCGGGGAGGGCGTCGAGCTGATGTGGGTCAAGGGCTCCGGCGGAGACCTCGGCACGCTGACCGAGGCGGGACTGGCCGTGCTCAGGCTCGATCCGCTGCGCTCGCTGACCCGGGTCTATCCCGGGGTCGAGCGCGAGGACGAGATGGTCGCGGCGTTCGACCACTGCGCCTTCGGCAGGGGAGGCGCGGCGCCGAGCATCGACACCGCCATGCACGGGCTCGTCGACGCCGTCCACGTCGACCACCTCCATCCGGACGCCGGCGTCGCGATCGCGACGGCGGCCGACGGCGAGGCGCTCACCCGCGAGATCTTCGGCGGCCGGGTGCTGTGGGTGCCCTGGCGGCGTCCGGGCTTCCAGCTCGGCATGGACATCGCCGCGCTGAAGGAGGCCGACCCCGGCGCCATCGGCGTGGTCCTCGGCGGCCACGGCATCACCGCCTGGGGCGACACGAGCGAGGAGTGCGAGGCCCGGTCCCTGGAGATCATCCGTACGGCCGAGCGTCACATCGCCGAGCACGGCCGGCCCGAGCCGTTTGGCCCGGTGATCCACCAGCCGCTCCCGGAGGGGGAGCGGGCCGAGCGCGCGGCGGCGCTGTTCCCGGTGATCAGGGGGCTGTGCTCCACCGACGCCCGCCGGGTGGGCCACTTCACCGCGACCCCCGAGGTGCTCGACTTCCTGTCCCGCGCCGAGCACCCGCGCCTGGCCGCCCTCGGCACCTCCTGCCCCGACCACTTCCTGCGTACGAAGGTCGCGCCGCTGGTCGTCGACCTGCCGCCGGGCGCGCCGCTCGACGAGGTCGTCACCCGGCTGCGCGAGCTGCACGCCGCCTACCGCGAGGACTACCGCGCCTACTACGAGCGGCACGCCGTCCCCGGCTCGCCCGCGATGCGCGGCGCGGACCCGGCGATCGTGCTCGTGCCCGGCGTCGGAATGTTCAGCTTCGGCAAGGACAAGCAGACCGCGCGCGTGGCGGGCGAGTTCTACGTCAACGCGATCAACGTCATGCGCGGCGCCGAGGCGCTGTCGGGCTACCGGCCGATCGAGGAGTCCGAGAAGTTCCGCATCGAATACTGGGAGCTGGAGGAGGCCAAGCTCAGGCGGCTGCCGAAGCCCAAGCCGCTGGCCACCCGCGTGGCGCTGGTGACCGGGGGCGGTTCGGGCATCGGGGCGGCCACCGCCCGCAGGCTGGCCGCCGAGGGCGCGTGCGTCGTGGTGGCCGACCGCGACCTCGGGTCGGCGGAGAAGGTCGCCGCCGAGCTGGGTTCGAGCGACGTGGCGATCGCCGTCGAGGCCGACGTGACCTCCGAGGAGCAGATCGGCGCGGCCGTGCGGCGGGCCGTCCTCGCCTTCGGCGGGGTCGACCTGGTGGTCAACAACGCCGGGTTGTCGCTGTCGAGATCGCTGCTGGAGACGACGGCCGCCGACTGGGACCTCCAGCACGACGTCATGGCCAGGGGCTCGTTCCTCGTCTCCCGCGAAACCGCCCAGGTCATGATAAATCAGGCGATGGGTGGAGATCTGATCTACATCTCCTCCAAGAACTCCGTGTTCGCGGGCCCGGACAACGTGGCGTACGGCGCGGCCAAGGCCGACCAGGCCCACCAGGTCCGCCTGCTCGCCGCCGAGCTGGGCGCGCACGGCATCCGCGTCAACGGGGTGAACCCCGACGGCGTGGTCCGCGGCTCCGGCATCTTCGCCTCCGGCTGGGGCGCGAACCGCGCGGCCGTGTACGGCGTGCCCGAGGAGCGGCTGGGCGAGTTCTACGCCCAGCGCACCCTGCTCAAGCGCGAGGTCCTGCCCGAGCACATCGCCGCCGCCGTCTTCGCCCTCACCGGGGGAGACCTGTCCCTCACCACCGGCCTCCACATCCCCGTAGACGCCGGCGTCCCCGCCGCCTTCCTCCGCTGACCCCTCCCCCGGACCGCCGGATCCGCACGCGAGCGCGGTCCGGGCCCAGGTCCTGGCACGCGAGCGTGGTCCGGCCCAGTCCTGGCACGCGAGCGTGGTCCGGGCCCCGGGTCCTGGCACGCGAGCGCGGGCCAGGGCCCCAGGTCCCGCCCGGTGGGACGAACCCGAGGACCCGGAGCATGTCGTGATCTAAAAGGCTATGTATCGTTCATAGGTCACGGTGATCGACTTTCGGAGGCCCGCCAAGTGACCGAAACACCCTCGTCCGGCGGGGTTCCCGTCACCGTGAAGGGGCCCGGACTGGTGGTCTCGGTGCTCGCGCTGTGCGGCATCGTCGTGTCGCTGATGCAGACCATCGTGGTGCCGCTCATCCCCGATCTGCCGCGGCTCCTCCACACCTCCGCGTCGGACGCGTCCTGGGTGATCACCTCCACGCTGCTGGCCGCCGCCGTCTGCAACCCCGTCAGCGGCAGGCTCGGCGACCTGTACGGCAAGCGGCGCGTGCTGCTGACCAGCCTCGGGCTCATGGTGATCGGATCGGTGGTCTGCGCCCTGTCCGCGGGCCTGGTCCCCGTGGTCATCGGGCGCGTGCTCCAGGGGTGCGCGATCGGCGTGATCCCCCTTGGCATCAGCATCATGCGGGACGAGCTGCCGCCCGAGAGACTGGGCTCGGCGATGGCCCTGATGAGCGCCACCCTCGGCGTCGGCGGGGCGATCGGGCTGCCGCTCGCCGCGTTCATCGCCCAGCACGCCAACTGGCACGCCCTCTTCTGGATGGCGGCCCTGGTCGGGGCGCTGGACCTGCTGCTGGTCGCGTTCGTCGTCCCCGAGTCGCCGCTGCGCGCGGCCGGGCGGTTCGACGTCCCGGGGGCCATAGGGCTCACCGCCGGCCTGATCTGCCTGCTCCTCGCGATCACCAAGGGTGGTGACTGGGGCTGGGGAAGCGGGCTGACCCTCGGCCTGTTCGCCGCCGCCGTGGCGATCCTGCTCCTGTGGGGCCTGATGGAGCTGCGCGTCCGCGACCCGCTCGTCGACTTGCGGACCACCGCCCGCCGCCAGGTCCTGCTGACCAACCTCGCCTCGGTGGTCATCGGCTTCGCGATGTTCGGGATGTCCCTGGTGCTGCCCACGCTACTCCAGGCCCCGAGGGCGACCGGGTACGGGCTCGGCCTGTCGCTGGTGGAGGCGGGACTGTGCCTCGCGCCCGGCGGCCTGGTGATGATGCTCCTCTCGCCGCTGTCCGCCCGCGTCTCGCGGCGATGGGGCCCCAAGGTCGCGCTGCTGCTCGGCACGGTGGTGATCGCGGCCGGGTACGCCGCCACGCTCGGCCTGATGCACTCCGCCTGGCAGGTCGTCATCGGCTCCTCGGTCATCGCCGCCGGGGTTGGCCTGGCCTACGCCGCCATGCCCGCGCTGATCATGACCTCGGTGCCCGCGTCGGAGACCGCCGCCGCCAACGGGCTGAACGCGCTCATGCGCTCCATCGGCACTTCCGCCTCCAGCGCCGTGGTCAGCGTCGTGCTTGCGCACATGACCGTCTCTCTCGGGGCGATCGTCCTGCCCTCGCTAAGGGGGCTCCAGGTGGCGATCATCATCGCGGGAGGGGTGGCCATCGTGGGCGCGCTGATCACCAACTTCATCCCGGGGCGCGGGCGGCCCGCGCGGCCCGGCGGTGCGATCTCCGACGACCTGGCCCGCTCCACGGGCTGACCCGCGGGGCCCGGCTAACCGGTGACGCCGGGGATCCAGGAGGTGCCGGCGAGGGGGACGCGGGCCATCGCCGCCGCCTCCACGGTCAGCGCCACGAGGTCGCCCGTGTCGAGCTGGTGGACCGACGACTTGCCGCACGCCCGGGCGAGCATCGTCGTCTCCATGGCCAGGGCGCGCAGGTAGTTCGCCACCCGCTCGGCCCCGAAGTCAGGGTCGAGGCGGTCGGCCAGCATGTCGTCCTGCGTGGCGATGCCGACCGGGCAGCCGCCGGTGTGGCAGGCCGTACAGGAGCCGGGCACGGTGCCGAGGGCGCGGTACCCGAGGCTCACGTCCGCGCCGGTGTCGTCGGAGCTGGAGTTGCACCCCAGCGCGATCAGCGCGGCGACCCCGACGGACACGGCGTCGGCGCCCAGGGCGAGCGCCTTGGCCACGTCCGCGCCGCTGCGGATGCCTCCGGAGACGACGAGCTGGACCTCGTCCTCGACCGACAGCCGGCGCAGGGTGTCGGCCGCCAGCCGGGTGGCCGCGAGCGTCGGGATGCCGGTGTGCTCGATGAAGACGTCCTGCGCGGCGCCGGTGCCGCCCTGCATGCCGTCGACCACGATCACGTCCGCGCCCGCCTCGACCGCGTACCGGACGTCCGAGGCGACCCGGGTGGCGCCGATCTTCACATACACCGGGATCCGCCAGGACGTGACCTCGCGCAGCTCCTCGATCTTGATGCGCAGCCCGTCCGGCCCGGTCCAGTCGGGGTGTCGGCTCGCGGAGCGCTGGTCCACGCCCTCCGGCAGGTCGCGCATGAACGCCACCGGGGTCGTGATCTTCTGCCCGAGCAGCATGCTGCCGCCGCCCGGCGTGGCGCCCTGGCCGAGCACGATCTCGACGGCGTCGGCCGAGCGCAGGTGGTCGGGGTCGAAGCCGTAGCGCGAGGGCAGGCACTGGTACACGAGCGTCTTCGCGGCGTCGCGCTCCTGCGGGGCCATGCCGCCGTCGCCGGTCGTCGCCGAGGTGCCGGCCAGGGTCGCCGCCCGGCCGAGCGCCTCCTTGGCCCCGGCCGACAGCGCGCCGAACGACATGCCGGCGATCGTGACAGGGATGTCCAGCACGACGGGCTCCTCGGCGTACCGCGTGCCGAGGACCGTGCGGGTCTCGCACCGCTCGCGGTACCCCTCCAGCGGGGCGGGGGACAGGCCCGCCGTCAGGATGAGCAGGTCGTCGAAGCTTGGGACGGCACGTCTGGCGCCCCCGCCCCGGACCTCGCACCCCCCGAGCCTCGCCCGCTCCTGGATCTCCGCGATGGCCCGGGGAGAGAAGGTGTGGCTCATCAGAAAGTCCCGTGGTCGTGGCTGTGGAGTTGGTAGAGCCGCCGTGTGGAGACGACCTTGGTGATGTCGGCGGGGGAGACGTGGTCGAACCCGCACCCTTCGGCGAGGAGCTTCACGAACGTCACGTCGTGCTCGGTGATCTCTTCGATCGCGGCGTCGGCGCCGAGGCCGGTGATCTTCCCGCCGACGTAGACCACCGCCTCGTACAGCGAGTCCCCGAGGCAGGGGCCGGCGTCGCCCCCGATCAGGATGACGCCGGACTGGGCGAGGACCCCGCAGTACGCTCCGGCGTTCCCGCCGATCGCCAGCGTCGCGCCCTTGAGCGAGATGCCGGCGCGCGAGGAGCAGCCGCCGTCCACCACCACGACCCCGCCACGGGCGGAGGCCGCCACGCTCTGCCCCACCGAGCCGCGTACGTGGACCTCGCCGGACATCAGGTTCTCGGCCACGCCGCACCCGGCCGGGCCGTTCACCGTGATCCGGGCCCGCTGGCCGAGGCCGCCGGGGTAGAACCCCGCCGGGCCGTCGATCTCGACCCGCACAGGCGCGTCCAGCCCCACCGCCAGGTTGTGGCGCCCGGCGGGGTTGACCACGACGGCCCTGCCGTACGGCAGGGCCTGAAGCGATCGGTTGATCTCCCGTGTGCTCATGGCGGCGGCGTCCAGCGTCACCTCGGCATCGGGGAGACCTCCTTGCCTTCCTGCCTGCCGGCCAGGCGGATGAGGCAGGGACGTCATCGCGCCTCCTGTTGACAGCCGTGGATCGGTGTCTGTCAGGAGTGAACCGTGAGAATGTTGCCGGTGTGGTGCTCGCGGATGACCACGGTGTTACCGGCGGGCCACTATCCCGTCCCGGGTCTCCCGGGAGAGGGGGATCAGCTCAGCTGTGCCCGGATCTGGCGGATGTGTTCCGGGGTCGTACGGCAGCAGCCGCCGATGAACGAGGCTCCCGCCTCCCGCCACTCCCGGGCCGCGGCGCCGAACTCCACCGGGTCGGCGAGCCCGAGCCAGCGGTGGTTCTCCGGGTCCCAGTTCTCGCCGGAGTTCGGATAGACCGCGATGGGGGACCCGGTGACGCGGCTCATCAGGCTCTTGACGTGGCTCGGCGCGGTGCAGTTGATCCCCACGGCCACCACCTGCGGATTGCCGGCGAACAGGGCGGCGCACTCCTCCAGCGGGGTCCCGTCGTTGACGCGCTCGCCGTCCCTGCACGAGAAGCTCACCCAGGCGTTGACGTTCGGGGTCGCCTCCAGCAGGCGCGCGATCGCCCGTGCCTCCGCGAAGGAGGGGATCGTCTCGCACGCCAGCAGGTCGGCGCCGCTGTCCGCCAGCACGTCCCAGCGGGGCCGGTGCCACTGGTAGAGGCCGTCCTCGTCCAGGTCGTAGTCGCCCGTGTACTCCGCGCCGTTGGCCAGGTACGCCCCGTACGGCCCGATGCTGGCCGCGACCATGCCCCCGCCCGCCTCGTCCCGCGCCTCCTTCGCCAGCTCGACCGACAGCTGCATCAGGGCCTGCGCCTCGTGCTCCACGCGCCCCCGCCGCACGAACGCGGCGAAGCTGGCCTGGTAGCTGGCCGTGATCGCGACGTCGGCGCCGGCGGCGAAGTAGTCGCGGTGGGCCTGGAGGATCGCCTCGGGATTCTCCATGAGCAGCTTGGCCGACCACAGCTCGTCGCGCAGGTCACAGCCCAGCGCTTCGAGGTGCGTGGCGAGGCCGCCGTCAAGGATCACAACTTCGGTCTCATCGGGCTGGGAACTCACCCATATACCCTATGTGGGGTCAGATCAGGCGGTAGCCACCCGATGCCATGAAATCTTGCGGCCGTCCTCACGACGACGGAACGCCCGCCCCCACAGGGGATCCGGGCACGCGCGGACGCCCGCGGGGAACCTCCCGCCCGCTCGCGGCGCGGCCACGGCCCGCCGGGACCGGTACCGTGCAGGGGCGGGAACGAGAGTCCGGCGACACGTAACGAAGCCGCGGCGGTGACCGATCTCGCAGGGGTCCGACGGCGGCAGGCGGGGGTGGTCGAGTGCTCGTTGTTCACGGTGCCTGGACGGACGGCGGGCTGGCGCTGTGGGCCGAGGACACCACGCCGCCCGGCGAACCCGCCTCCCGCGACGGGCACCGCGCGCACCCCTTCGCCGCCCCGGCGGCCACCATCGCCTCGGCCCTCGGGCACGCCGCCGCCGGCTCCGTGGCCACCGAGCTGACCCTCCAGCTTCCCGGCTCGCCCAAGGGCCCGCTGCCCTCGCCGGAGTCGGGCCTCCAGAGCACGGCGCGCTCCCCGAAGATCTCCGCCTGGCGCGTCCCCGCGCTGCTCTTCGGTCCCACCGGGGCACTCGGGCTGCTGGGCACGCTGTCCGATCCGCCCGCGGGCGCCCCCGGAGCGCCCGAGTGGGGGCCGGGAACCTCGCTCCGCTATCTCGCGGTCGTCGCCGAGCACGCCCGTACGCTGGTCGCGCGCGGCCGGGTGCTGCCCCAGCTCGTGATCGAGGACGGCGTGCACGCCGCCCGCTGGCGTCCCGTG
This sequence comes from Sphaerisporangium sp. NPDC049002, assembly GCF_040649355.1. Taxonomy (NCBI): domain Bacteria; kingdom Bacillati; phylum Actinomycetota; class Actinomycetes; order Streptosporangiales; family Streptosporangiaceae; genus Sphaerisporangium; species Sphaerisporangium sp. NPDC049002. Next base: position 23,461 of record NZ_JBEZFH010000111.1, read on the forward strand.
CTCACCGGCGTGGACGCGACCGCCTTCCGCGACCCTCGGGCTCGGCACGTACAAGCTGCGGAACGGCCACAGGGGCGTGAACCAGCCGGTTCAGGACCGCCGCA
>NZ_JBEZFH010000112.1:0-23454 GCF_040649355.1 Sphaerisporangium sp. NPDC049002
GTGTTCGCCGTCTACTGCTTCTGCGAGTCCCGCTGGCGCAGGACCTGACAGCTTCCCGATCGCACGTCACGACGGACCCGGCCGGCTTCCCGCCCGGGTCCGTTCCCTTTGTCAACGGATGCCGGCTCCGGTGTCCCGCGCCGGGAATCCCTGGCGGCGGCTCAGGGGGTCCATCTGACGTTCGGGTTGAGGTGGCCGGTCCAGTCGAAAACGGCCATGTTGTCCCAGCCGTCGCCGCTGCCGTTGATGTTCGCGGGGTCCCAGCCGTTGCCGGGCACCGCGTACCAGGTGGGCTCCCAGTAGAAGACGCCGACGGCGCCCGCGCCGCGGGCGGTGTTCTGCACCGCGGCGAACTCCGCGCCCTGCCCCTGCCAGGTGAGGGCGTATCCCGAGCACCCGGAGGTGATCGAGTTGCTGGTGGAGTCCGCGTTGGCGGAGGTGAACGGGTACGCCGTCTCGGCGATGACGACCGGCTTGCCGTAGCGGGACCGCACGTCCGAGATGACGCTGGACAGGTTGGACAGGGTGCCGTGCCACATGCAGTAGTACGACAGGCCGGTGATGTCCCAGGACACGCCCTTGGCCCTGATGCCGTCGTAGAACCAGCGGGCGTTGGCGTCGCTGTCGGCGTCGGCGGTGTGGATGATCACCTGGGTGCCGCTGTCGCACGCCTTGGTCGCGTTGTACCCGGCCTTGAGCAGAAGGCTCAGGTTGGTGAAGTCGTTGTTGACGACCTTGCCGTCGTTCCACAGCATGCCGACGTTGATCTCGTTGCCGATCTGCACGCTGTCGGGCGTGGTGCCCTGCGCCTTGAGGCTGGAGCACACGTCGTAGGTGTAGTTGTAGACGTCGGTCTGCAACTGGCCGATGCCGTGGCTGGACCAGGCGGCCGGCTTGTACTGTTTGCCGGGGTCCGCCCAGGTGTCGGAGTAGTGGAAGTCGACCAGCAGCTTCAGGCCCTTGGACTTGACGGTCCTGGCGTACGCCAGCACCTTGGCCCGGTTGTTGTACCCACTGGCCGGGTTGTTCCAGACGCGCAGGCGGACGTAGTTGACGCCGACGCCCTTCAGGATGTCCAGCGGGTCCCTCTGGCTGCCGCTCGCGTCGTAGTACTTGGCGCCCAGGTCCAGGGCGCGCTGCGCCGTGGAGACGTCGGCGCCCAGCATGGTCAGGGAGCCGGCGGCCGCGGCGTGCGCCGGCTGTCCGGCGGGCAGAGCCGCGGCGGCGCACAGGAGCAGCGCCGCCAGGATCTTCTTCATGGTTCCTCCGGTCAGGAGAGGAGTTGTGGACGGCCCTCCGGTTTCCCTCGGCACCGCGCGTGGTCAGGTTCCGCGCGGGGCGAGGGCGTCTATGTGCGGATGATGGTGACCCCTCCGCCGGGCACCGTCGCCGACCCGGCGTAGTGGGCGCCGTCGAGCACTCCCGTGCCGGTCACCCCGTCGACCGTCACCGGCTCGTCCGCGTGGTTGACGAGGAAGACGTGGTCGCCCCGCCGTACGATCTCCAGGGTGTCGGGGAGGTCGCGAGGCCGGGACACGCCCGCGTGGTCGAGAGCCAGGGCGAGGAGCCCGCGCAGGCCGGGGGCGTGCTCGGCCCCGTCGCCGCGCGGGTCGAGGGCGGTGGCGACGTACCAGGCGGTGCCCGCGCCCAGGTCGTGCCGGGTGACCGCGGGGTGTCCGGCGTCGGGCCCGTCGGCGAAGTCGTAAAGGGCCCGCGCCCCCGCCAGGCGTACGCGCTCGGACCAGACGCGGCCGGTGGGCCGCGGCCGGGCATCGGTGCCGGGGGTCCCCGGCGACGGGCGGAAGCCGACCGTCTCGTGCTCGCGCAGCGGGTGGAACTCCTCGACCGACAGGCCGAGCACCTCGCGCAGCGCTCCGGGGTACGGGCCGGCGTGGATGGTGTCGTTCTCGTCGACGATGCCGGAGAAGTACGACACGAACAGCTGGCCGCCGGCCTCGACGTAGCGGTGCAGGTTCTTGGCCGGTGCCTCGCCGAGCAGATAGGAGCTGGGCAGGACGACCAGCTTGTACGGGGACAGGTCGGCCGAGGGATGGACGAAGTCGACGGTCACGTGCTCGCGCCACAACGCCTCGTAGAAGGCTTCCATCCGCTCCCGGAACCGCAGGTCGGCCGAGGGGCGCCACTCCAGTTCGAGTGCCCAGTAGGACTCCCAGTCCCAGACGACGGCCACGTCGGCCTCGACCCGCGAGCCGCGGACCGGCGCCAGCTCGCGCAGGTCGGCGCCGAGCTCCACCACGTCCCGCCAGATCCGGGAGTCGGTGCCGGCGTGCGGGAGCATGGCCGAGTGGAACTTCTCGGCGCCGTGGCGCGAGGCGCGCCACTGGAAGAACAGCACCGAGTCGGACCCGCGTGCCACATGGGCGAGGCTGTTGCGCCGCATCTCTCCCGGCCGCTTGGCGAGGTTGCGCGGCTGCCAGTTGACCGCGCCGGTGGAGTGCTCCATCAGCATCCAGGGGCGGCCTCCGGCGATCGAGCGGGTCAGGTCGGCGGCCATCGCCAGCCCGATGTGCGGGTCGGCGCGCTCGGAGTCGAGGTAGTGGTCGTTGGCGACCACGTCCACCTCCGCCGCCCAGCGCCAGTAGTCCATCGGCTTGCAGTTGGGGATCATGAAGTTCGTGGTGACGGGAAGGTCGCTGTACCGCCGGATCACCTCGCGCTCTCCGCGGAAGCAGGTGATGTGCGCGTCGACGGAGAAGCGCATGAAGTCGAGCTGGAGCCCGTTGAGGAGGCCGGCCGGAGCCATCGCGGGCGGCTCGACCTCGTCGAACGAGCCGTAGGTCAGCCCCCAGAAGGTGGTGCCCCAGGTGGCGTTGAGCGCGCCTATCTCGCCGTACTTGTGCCTCAGCCACGCGCGGAACGCCGCGGCCGAGGCCGGGCAGTAGCAGTGCGCGTTGGCCCAGCCGTACTCGTTGTGCACGTGCCACATGGCCAGGGCGGGGTGCGGGCCGTACCGGGCGGCCAGGGCCGTGACGACCCGCTCCGACGCCCTGGCGTAGTCGGGCGAGCTCGGGCAGAAGCTGTGCCGCGAACCCCCGCCGAGCACGTGGCCCTCCCGGTCCACCAGCCGGCTGCCGGGGTAGCGGCGCCGGAACCACGCGGGCGGTGAGGAGGTGGGGGTCGCCAGGTCGACGCGCACTCCGGCCGAGTGGAGCAGGTCGAGGATCCGGTCCAGCCGCGCGAAGTCGTACTCGCCCTCCTCCGGCTCGATCAGTCCCCAGTTGAAGACGCCCACCGTGACCAGGTTCACCCCGGCCTCGCGCATCAGGCGGACGTCCTCCCGCCACACCTCCTCCGGCCACTGCTCGGGGTTGTAGTCCCCGCCGTACGCGAGGCCCTCGGGCAGGACGGGGTATCCGGGCACGTGTCCCCCTCAGGAAATGTTCTGTGAACGTGCACAGTAACGCACAACCGGTCGTCCGAGAAGGTATCGAATGTCTTCCCTGATGGATGCCGCACGTTAACAACCACGTAACAGTCATTGACGCCGTTGAGCGCATCTCCCAGTCTGTGAACGTTCCCAGAGACTCGCAGCCTCTGGCGTCCCCTCGCCATCCGCCTGGAGGAACACATGCGCACGAATCGGCTAGCAGCGACGGCGGTGGCGATCCTCGCCACCGCGCTCCTCACGGCGTGCTCGGGCAGCTCCGGCGAGCCGTCCTCGACGGCCGCCGGCAAGAGCGTGGCGCCCGCCGGCCCGGTCAGGCTGACCTACTGGACGTGGGTACCGAGCATGGACAAGATCGTCGAGGGGTGGAACCGGACCCATCCCGGCATCCAGGTGACGGTGAGCAAGCAGGCCGGGGGCGACGACGCGGCGGCCAAGTTCCTGACCGCCGCCAAGGCGGGCAACCCCCCTGACCTGGTCCAGGCCGAGTACCAGATGCTGCCCTCGTTCGTCGCCGCCGACGCCGTGGCCGACATCACGGCGGAGACCGCACAGGTCAAAGGCGAGTTCGGCGAGGGGATCTGGGGGCTGGTCACCCTCGGCACCGACGCCGTCTACGCGGTCCCGCAGGACAGCGGGCCCATGATGCTCTACTACCGGCGGGACCTGTTCGAGAAGTACGGCATCGAGGTCCCGAAGACCTGGGACGAGTACGCCGAGGCGGCCCGTACCGTGCGCAAGAAGGACCCCAAGGTGTTCCTCGGCACGTTCTCCAGCAAGGACCCGGGCTGGTTCACCGGGCTCGCCCAGCAGGCGGGGGCCCAGTGGTGGTCGATCAACGGCGACGCCTGGAAGGTCGCCATCGACGACGCGGCCACCCAGAAGGTCGCCGGCTACTGGGGCGGCCTGGTGAAGGAGGGCGTCATCGACACGATGCCGTACTTCACCCCGGAGTGGAACAAGGCGCTCAACGACGGCACCTTGCTCACCTGGCCGTCGGCCGTGTGGGGGCCGGGCGTGCTGTCCAGCAACGCGCCGAAGGGCAAGGGCAAGTGGGCCGTCGCCCCGCTGCCGCAGTGGAACGCCGGTGAGAGTCACAGCGGGTTCTGGGGCGGATCCTCCACCGCCGTCGCCGCGAAGTCGCCCAACAAGGCCGCCGCCGCCCAGTTCGCCGCCTGGCTGAACACCGACCCGCAGGCACTCAGGGCGCTGATCGACCAAGGCGCGGTCTATCCCGCCTCCACCAAGGGTGGCTCGCTGCTCACCACCCCGCCCGGCTACTTCTCCAACCAGCCCGGCTTCTGGCAGCAGGCGGCCGCGATCGGCGCCTCCGCCCGCGGCTTCACCTTCGGCCCGGACGTCAACGTGACGTACAACGCCTACAAGGACGCGTTCGACAAAGCCGTCGCAGCCAAGGCCGGCTTCCCGGCCGCGCTCCGGACGATGCAGGACGTCACGGTCGCGGACATGCGCAGGTCCGGCTTCACCCTGGCCCAGTGACCATGGCGAAGCGCGGCGAAGGCGCCCGGCCCGGCGCCGTGCCCTACCTGTTCCTCGCCCCGGCCATGGTGCTGTTCGTGCTGTTCCTGGCCGTGCCGATCGGCTACACCGGCTACCTGAGCCTGCGGCGGACCAAAGTCTCCGGCCTCGGGCTCGGGAAGGGGGCTCGCAAGGAGATCTTCGCCGGGCTCGGCAACTACGCCGCCGCCGTCGGTGACGGCGAGCTGTGGGCGGGCTGGCTGCGGGTCATCGGCTACGGCGCGCTCGTGCTCGCGCTCATGCTGGGACTCGCCCTGCTGTTCGCGCTGATGCTCGACGCGAAGCACGTCCGCTTCGCCCGGTTCACCAGGATCTCGATCTTCCTTCCGTACGCCGTGCCCGGCGTCGCGGCGACGCTGATGTGGGGCTTCCTCTACCTGCCCAGCCTCAGCCCCTTCGGCGCCCTGCCCTTCCTGAGCGCGGGCGCGGTGACGTTCTCGATGGCCAACGTGGCGGTCTGGGGCGGCACCGGCTTCAACATGCTCGTGCTCTACACGGCGCTGCGGGCCGTGCCTCGCGACTACTACGAGGCGGCCAGGATCGACGGTGCGGGCGAACTGCGGATCGCGCTGAGGATCAAGATCCCGATGCTGACTCCGGCGATCATCCTGACCACCGTGTTCTCCCTCATCGCGACCATACAGGTGTTCACCGAGCCGACCACGCTGCGGCCGCTGACGAACACGATCAGCTCGACCTGGAGCCCGCTGATGAAGGTCTACCGCGACGCGTTCGTCACCGGCGACCTGTACTCCGCGGCGGCGACCTCCATGGTCATCGCCGCGATCTCCCTGGTCCTGTCCTTCGGTTTCCTGCGCGTGGTGAAGAACCGCGCCTTCGGGGAGACGTGAGGGCCGTGACCATCCTGACCACGCCCGCCGGCCGTGACCGTCCCGCGAGACGACGGCCGTCCGGGATCGCGCCGGCCGCCGTGCTCGTCCTCGGCGCGATCTACACCCTGTTCCCGATCGGCTGGGTGGTCGTCGCGGCGACCAAGTCCAAGGCCGAACTGTTCTCCACCTCGACCTTCGCACCCGGCACCGGCCTGTCGTCCAACCTCGCCGACCTGTTCGCCTACCGTGACGGCGTCTTCTGGCTCTGGCTGCTCAACACGGTCCTGTACGCCGGAGGCGGCGCCGTGCTGTCGACCGCGGTTTCCACGATCTCGGGTTACGCCCTGGCCAAGTACGACTTCCCCGGCCGGGGTCTCATCTTCAACCTGCTCATCGGCGGCATCCTGGTGCCCTCCGTCGTGCTGGCGATCCCGCAGTACCTCCTGTTCTCCAAGATCGGCCTGGCCGACACCTACTGGTCGGTTCTGCTTCCCCAGATCCTTCATCCGTACGGCATCTACCTGGCGAGGATCTACACCCAGGCCGCGATCCCCGCCTCGCTGATGGAGGCGGGCCGGCTGGACGGCGCGGGCGAGTGGCGCCTCTTCCGCCAGGTGGCCCTGCCGATGCTGACACCGGGAATGGTGACGATCTTCCTGTTCCAGTTCGTCGCGATCTGGAACAACTTCCTGCTGCCGTTCATCATGCTGGGCGACGATCACAAGTTCCCCCTGACGATCGGCCTCTACACGCTGCTGGCCGCGGGGGCCAACCAGCCCGCGCTGTACAACCTGATCATCACGGGCACGGTGCTCTCGCTCGTCCCGCTGATCGTGTTGTTCCTGACCATGCAGCGCCACTGGCGTACCGATCTGTCCAGCGGGGCCGTGAAGAGCTAGACCAGGGCAGGGCCACGACCAGGGAACAATGGGGGCATGGCGAAGCGTCCGACCATCCACGATGTCGCGGCGGTGGCAGGTGTGTCCCGGGGGACGGTCTCCCGGGTGCTCAACGGCGACCGGTACGTCAGCACGGCCGCCCACGCCGCGGTGCGCCGCGCGATCGCCGAGACCGGATACATCCTCAACCGCAACGCCCGTAGCCTGGTGACGCAGCGGACGGGGTCGGTCGTGATGGTGCTGTCGGAACCACACGAGAAACTGTTCGAGGACCCCAACTACAGCGTGACCATCCGTACGGCCGTGCGGCGTCTCGCCGAGCGCGACATCTCACTGGTCATGATGGTGGCCGGGGACGACGGCGACCGCGACCGGGTGGTCCGCTACGTGCGCGGCGGCCACGCCGACGGGGTGTTCCTGCTGTCCACGCACGCCGGCGACCGCATGATCGACGCCCTGGTGGACCTCGCGGTCCCCACCGTCGCGCTGGGCGCGGTCATCGGAAGGGAGCAGGTGATCCCCTACGCCGCGGCCGACGACCGTGAAGGGGCCAGGCAGATGACCCGCCATCTGATCGAGCGCGGCCGCAGGAAGATCGCCACCATCACCGGCCCGATGGACACCCCTGGAGGCATCCAGCGCCTGGAAGGGTTCGCCGACGTGCTCGGACGCAAGGCGTCCAAGAAGCTCGTCGAGCACGGCGACTGGACCCAGGCCGGCGGGGAGGGCGCCATGACCCGGCTGCTCCAGCGTGTCCCCGATCTCGACGCCGTCTTCGTGGCCTCCGACCTGATGGCCGCGGGCGCCCTGGCCGCGCTGCGTGCCGCCGGACGACGGGTGCCCGACGACGTCGCGGTGGGCGGATTCGACGACTCGTCGGTCGCGGCCTCCACGCATCCCCCGCTGACCACGGTCCGCCAGCCGCTCGCCCAGGTGGCCGAGGAGACCGTGCGGCTGCTGCTCGCGCTCATCGACGGGGCCGGGCACGTCGGCCCGGTGGTCCTGCCCACCCGCCTGATCACCCGGGAGTCCACCTGACCTCGCCGTGGCGAGCGCCGCGTGGAGGGCCACGTCTCATACTCATCGGCCAGAGCGCCGGATCGTCATGTGGGCTGAATGTTTCAGCGAACCGAGCGCCGTCGGCCGTGGGGGCCGATTCCTCGAATTGACGGCATTTCCCGCGTGATTTCCGCGCGGTGGACTCCGGGCGCTCGGTTCGGCGCTGGTCACGACCTGCGCGTTGATCGTGGTGTCCACGCAACTGCCCGCCGCCGCCGGCTCCGTCACGCTGCGGGCCACGGTGGACTGCCTCAATAACAACTATTACGGCGACACCAGCGACTGGTACCCCTCGGGCCCGCAGGTCTACACCTCACCGCCCTCCACGAACACGCCGGTGCCGGGCGGCGGCCTGCTCGCGGTTCCGGCCACGCACGCCTTCCAGTTCACGCAGACGCTGCCCAGCGGCGCCACGACCGTGGGAGTGGCCGCCCTGTGCAGCAGCGGCCACCAATACGGCGACTACACCGGGGCGAACGGGGCCACCGGCATCCCCTCGGGAACCACCATCGTCACCGGCAGCTGGGTCTGCTCCACCGGCCCGGTCTACCCCGGCCCCTGGCTCACCAACTGCGCCCTGCAATCGGTCTCGTTCAGCTGACCGCTCGGCCGATCTCACCCTCTTCGGGCGACCGTGGTGTCCATGAGAGCGTCCAGTCCCGGGAAAAAGGATCCCTGGACTGGACCGCTCGGTGGAAGAAAATCCGGCCCGTCGGTGAACACCCCGAAGAAACGCTCGAGTTCCTCCCCCGATATCGCCGGCGAATTCAGGTGCGGGACATTAGACGTTGCGCCGGTACTGGCCCCCGGCCTCGAAAAGCGCCTCGGTGATCTGGCCCAGGGAGCAGACGCGGGCGGCGTCCATCAGGGCGGCGAAGGCGTTGCGGTCGGACATCGCGGCGTCCCTGAGCCGCCGCAGCGCCTCGGGCGCCTCGGCCGCGTGCTCCTCCTGGAACGCCCGGAGCCGGGTCAGCTGGCCGCGCTTCTCCTCCTCGGTGCCCCGGGCCAGCTCCAGCGTGCCGTGCTCGGTCGCCCCCTCGGGGTTGCGGAAGGTGTTGACCCCGATGATCGGCAGTGACCCGTCGTGCTTGCGGGTCTCGTACAGCATCGACTCGTCCTGGATGCGGCCCCGCTGGTAGCCGGTCTCCATCGCGCCGAGCACGCCGCCGCGGTCGGACAATCGCTCGAACTCCGAAAGGACGGCCTCCTCGACCAGGTCCGTGAGGTCGTCGACGATGAACGACCCCTGCAAGGGGTTCTCGTTGACGGCCAGGCCCCACTCGCGGTTGATGATCATCTGGATGGCCATGGCCCGGCGCACCGACTCCGGGCTCGGGGTGGTGACCGCCTCGTCGAAGGCGTTGGTGTGGAGGCTGTTGCAGTTGTCGTAGATCGCGATCAGGGCCTGCAGGGTGGTGCGGATGTCGTTGAAGTTCATCTCCTGCGCGTGCAGCGACCGGCCCGAGGTCTGGATGTGGTACTTCAGCTTCTGCGACCGCTCGCCCGCGCCGTACCGGTCGCGCATGGCGACCGCCCACACGCGGCGTGCCACCCGGCCGAGGACGCTGTACTCCGGGTCCATGCCGTTGGAGAAGAAGAACGACAGGCTCGGCGCGAAGTCGTCGACCGCCATGCCCCGGGCGAGGTACGCCTCGACGTAGGTGAAGCCGTTGGCGAGAGTGAAGGCGAGCTGCGTGATCGGGTTGGCCCCGGCCTCGGCGATGTGGTAGCCCGAGATCGACACCGAGTAGAAGTTGCGCACCTGGTTCGCGATGAACCACTCCTGCACGTCGGCCATCATCCGCAGGCTGAAGTCCGTGGAGAAGATGCAGGTGTTCTGCCCCTGGTCCTCCTTCAGGATGTCGGCCTGCACCGTGCCGCGCACCGTGGCGAGCGTGGCCTTCCTGAGGGCCTCGGCCTCCCCGGCGTCAGGGTCGCGCCCGCTGCCGGCCCGGAAGCGCTCCATGGCCTGGTCGATCGCGGTGTGCAGGAAGAACGCCAGGATCGTCGGGGCCGGCCCGTTGATGGTCATCGACACCGAGGTGCTGGGCGAGGCCAGGTCGAAGCCGTCGTACAGGGCCTTCATGTCGTCGAGGGTGGCGATCGACACCCCCGAGGTGCCGACCTTGCCGTACACGTCGGGCCGTTCCGCCGGGTCGTTTCCGTACAGGGTGACCGAGTCGAACGCCGTCGACAGGCGCACGGCCGGCTGGCCGTCCGACAGCATCTTGAACCGCCGGTTCGTACGGAACGGGTCGCCCTCGCCGGCGAACATCCGGATCGGGTCCTCGTCGTCCCGCTTGAAGGGGAACACCCCGGCGGTGAACGGGAACCGCCCGGGAAGGTTCTCGGATCGCAGGAACCGCAGCAGCTCGCCCTGGTCGGTGAACCTCGGCAGCGCCACGCGCGGCACGCGGCTGCCCGACAGCGAGGTGCGCCACAGGGGCGTGCGCAGTTCCTTGCCCCGCACGGTCACCACCAGCTCCTCGGCGGAGTAGGCCGCGACCGTCCCGGGCCATCCGTCCAGCAGGGCGCGCGCGTCGCCGGGCAGCTCGGCGTCGGCGCGGTCGCGCAGCGCGTCCAGCGCCGAGGCGTCACCGCCCTCGGCGGCCAGCAGGGCGCGCACCTCGGCGAGCTGCTGGCGGCGGCGCGCCACCTCGGCCTGCCGCGCGGTCTGCCGGTGGTACTCCCGCACGGTCTCGGCGATCTCCGCGAGGTACCTGACCCGGGCCGGGGGCACGATCGCGGCGCCCAGGCTGGAGGTCGTCACCGAGGTGCCGGGCAGCAGCCCCGGGCTGCGCGGCAGGCCCTTCTCGCCGAGCAGCCCACGAAGGGCCTGGTAGAGCGCGGTGACGCCGTCGTCGTTGAACCGCGCGGCCACGGTGCCGTAGACCGGCATGGCCTCCGGTGAGGTGCCGAAGGCCTCGCGGTTGCGCACCATCTGGCGCCGCACGTCGCGCAGGGCGTCCTCCGCGCCGCGCCGGTCGAACTTGTTGATCGCCACGACGTCGGCGAAGTCGAGCATGTCGATCTTCTCCAGCTGGGAGCTCGCGCCGAACTCCGGGGTCATGACATACAGCGAGACGTCGCTGAACGGGACGATCGCGGCGTCGCCCTGGCCGATGCCGGGGGTCTCGACGATCACCAGGTCGTTCCCGGCGGCCCGGCACACGGCGATCACGTCGCCGAGGTGCTCGGGCAGCTCGTGGGACCCGCGCGTGGCCAGCGAGCGGAAGAACACGTCGGAGCCGAGGCTGTTCATCCGGATCCGGTCGCCGAGCAGGGCGCCGCCGCCCCTGCGCCGGGTCGGGTCCACCGCGATCACCGCCACGCGGAGCTTGTCCTCGTAGTCGATGCGCAGCCGCCGGATCAGCTCGTCGGTCAGCGAGGACTTGCCCGACCCGCCGGTCCCGGTGATGCCGAGCACCGGGACGTGACGCCCCGCGGCGGCGGCGCGCACCGAGTCCAGGTACGGCCGCCCGGCCCGGCCCGCCTCGACGTAGGTGATCGCCCTGGCCACGGCCCCGTGGTCGCCGCCAGAGACGGCGGGCGGCTCGGCGCCCTCGGTCAGGTCGACGTCGCACGCCTCGATGACGCCGTTGATCATGCCGGTGAGGCCGAGGCGCTGGCCGTCCTCGGGGGAGAAGATCTTGGCCACTCCGTGGGCCTCGAGGGCGGCGATCTCGTCCGGGACGATGACCCCGCCGCCGCCCCCGTAGACCTTGACGTGCCCGGCGCCCCGCTCGCGCAGCAGGTCGACCAGGTAGGTGAAGAACTCGACGTGACCGCCCTGGTAGGAGCTGATCGCCACGCCCTGCGCGTCCTCCTGGACGGCCGCGGTGACGATGTCGTCCACCGACCGGTCGTGCCCGAGGTGGATCACCTCCGCGCCCTGGGCCTGCAGGATGCGGCGCATGATGTTGATCGCCGCGTCGTGCCCGTCGAACAGGGCCGCCGCGGTGACGACTCGCACGGGATTGGCAGGTACGTACACCGGCGCTCCTCGGGAAGTTACTAGGACGTCCTAGTAAATTGTAGGACGTCCTAGTAACCCAGGGGAACCGGTGCGGGGGTTCGGCCGGGTGAGGTGGGGGACGGGCCTCGCGGCGAGCCGGCCTCCGCGCCGTCCGGCCGGCCGCCGTCACCGCCCGCCGGTGACCGATCTTCGGAGGGCGGCGGTGTCGGGGAGGACCGCCGCCGGGTCCTCGCCCTTGATCAGGATCCGGGCCATCAGCTCGGCGACGGCGCCCATCTGATCGGGTACGAAGCCCCGGCGGGTGATCTCCTGGGTGCCGATGCGCAGCCCGCGCATGGGCTCGCCGGGAGGCTGGCAGGGCAGGCCGATCCCGCTGAGGTAGACGCCTCCGGCCGCGAGCGCGCGCGCCGCCTCGTCCCCGCCGCCGAAGGCCGCCGCGTCCACCGCGACGTGGTGGGAGGCCGTCCAGCCGAGGTCCGCCGCCGCCACGGTGAAGCCGGCCCCCTGGAGCGCGCGGGCCAGCGCCAGGGCGGCGGCCATGCACGCGTCTGCGTAGGCGGGGCCGGTCTCGGCGAGTTCGGCGGCGGTGACCGCCAGCGGGGCCAGGCGGGCGGCGTCGTAGTTGGCCGTCAGCCCCGGGTAGGCGGCCGCGGAGACCCGTGCGGCCAGTTCCTCGTCCCTGGTCACGATGGCCGCGCCGGGAGGGCCGCCGAACGACTTGTAGGTCGACATGGTCAGGATGTGGGCGCCGTCGGCCAGCGGGCGCTGGAACCGGCGCCCGGCGATGAGCCCGGCCACGTGCGAGGCGTCGTAGACCAGCGTCGCGCCCACCTCGTCGCACGCGGCCCGTACCGCGGCGACGTCGTGCGGGAACAGCATCAGGCTGGCGCCGATCACCACGATGGCGGGGCGCTCGCGCCGGAGGAACCCCGGCAGCAGCGCGTGGTCGATGGTGAACCCGGCCGCGTCGTACGGCAGGTCCACCACGCGCAGGCCCCGGACCCCCGCCACGCCCTGGGCGTGGTGGCTGGCGTGCCCGCCGGCCGCCTCGGGCAGCACCGCGATCGTGTCCCCCGGGCGGGCGAAGGCGGTGTAGCACGCGAGATTGGCCAGCGTCGCGCTCTGGAGCCGCACCTCGGCGAACTCGCCGTCCATCAGGGAGGCCATCCGCAGTGGCGCCAGGGTCTCCAGCACGTCCAGGTGTTCCAGCCCGGCCTGGAACTTCTCGCCCGGCCAGCCCATCGACGGGCGGCTGGACACGGCTGCCTCGTGCACGGCGAGTGCCCGGGGGCTCATCGTGTTGGTGCCCGCGTACAGCACGACGCCTTCCTCGTCGAAGGCGCGGCGATGCTCGCCGAGGGTGCCGGTCACGGTCCGTACGACCTCGGCCGCGTCCTGCCCGGCGAGTACGGATTCCAGCTCAGAAAGCCGCCGCTGGGCGCGGGCGGAGGCCCAGGGGGCGACGCGGCTGAGACCTTCCAGGATGACCACTCCGTTCGATGCGCGCTTCCTTGTCCAGGATGTGCTCGACGGTAAGGCCGGAGCCAGGGGATCCACCACCGGCGACCGCGGGGGATCTGGAAGGCCGTCTCCTGCGACCGCGGGCAACCGGTGGGTCAGGCGGCGGGAGTCACCTTGACGGCGGAGATGTCGAACTCCAGGGTGATCTTCTCAGAGACCATGACGCCGCCGGTCTCCAGGACCGCGTTGAAGTTGATGCCGAAGTCCTTGCGCTTGACCACGGTCCTGCCCTCGAAACCAACGCGCTCGGCCCCGAAGGCGTCCTTGGCGGAGCCGGTGTACTCGAAGTCGATGGTGACCTCGCGGGTGACGTCCTTGATGGTCAGGTCGCCCGTCACCTGGAACTCCGTCGCGCCGACCTGCTCGACGGCGGTGCTGGCGAAGGTGATCACCGGGAAGGTGGGGGCGTCGAAGAAGTCGTTGGTGCGCAGGTGGCCGTCGCGCTGCTCGTTGCGGGTGTCGACGCTGGCGACCTGGATCGTCACCTCGGCGTGCGACTTCGAGGGGTCGTCCGCGTCGAGGTAGGCCGCGCCCTCCCACTCGTTGAAGGCGCCGTGGACCTTGGTGACCATCGCGTGGCGCGCGACGAAGCCAAGGCGGCTGTGCGCGGTGTCGAACTGGTACCGGCCGGTGAGCTCGGGGCTGAGGGTGCTCGTCGACATATGGGACTCCCTTGAAAACGGGTTCGAGTGCGTTTCACGTGCGCTTTCGCGCGATGTTGATGCATCAGCAAGTTAATCCAAAGATGTTGATGCGTCAACATTCGGTAGGATCGCTGATGTGACCGAGACCCGCTGGCTCGACGAACGCGAGCAGCGCATGTGGCGCGCCTTCGCGACCATGCGCCGCCGGCTCGACAGCGCGATGGAGCGGCACCTCAACGGCGAGAACCTGTCCATGGCCGACTACCAGCTTCTCGTCCCGCTGTCCGAGGCCCCCGGCGGCAGGATCCGCGCCCGCGAGCTGCGCCGGTTGGCCGGCTGGGACCGCAGCCGGCTCTCCCACCAGCTGCGCCGCATGGAGCAGCGCGGGCTCGTCGGCCGTGAGGACTGCCCGGGGGACGCGCGCGGCACCGTCATCCGCCTGACCTCCGAGGGCCGCTCCGCGATCGAGGCCGCCGCGCCCGGTCATGTCGAGACCGTGCGGCGCCTGTTCATCGACGTCCTCACCCCGGAGGAGATCGAGACCCTGACGTCGATCGCCCGGCGGGTCCTCGCCCGCATCGCCCAGGACACCTTCGGGCCTGGCGAAACCGCCGGTACGGACGCGCCCGTGGACCAGGACCCGGGAGAGGCCGCCTGCCCCGGCTGAGCCCTTCACCCCGTCGAGCCGAGCTTGCTGCCCGTCTTCCCCTCTCCGGTATGGACGCGGCGCTCTCCGGTACGGGCGCGGCGCGAACCGCCCGGAGCGAAAGGCGGGGCCATCCGCCGTGGTCGACGCCGGCGGCCGTGACGAGTATCACGTGACTTTACCCGCCCCGGAACCCCGAATGCCCTATAGGCGACATAAGGTACTAAAATGGACATGAATGCGTCCGTACGGGGGCTTCCGTACCAAGGAGAGGCCCCGCGTGGTCAAACACACGCGGCCCGGCCCTGGTGATGGCGGCGCTCTCACGAGGACGTCGCCGCCGATCACGTCATCCCCGTTCATCGTCCCATCCGTTCATCGTCCTACGGGAAGTCTCCTCATGAGCCACGACGGCGCGCACCTCGTCTTCGAGATGGATCTCGCGCTCCACGAGGCGCGCAGGCGGGCCGAAGTGGTCGCCGCGCTCGGCCCCGACTGGGATCCCGTGGCGGTCATGCGGGCCGAGGAGGAGGCCTGCGACCTCCTCTACTCCGGTCTCGACGAGCGTCAGCGGGAGACCTACGAGATGCTCGTGGCCGCGGGCGTGCTCCCGCGACGAGAGGCGGGCCGTGCTTCCGATTGACCCCCACGCCGACATCGCCCGCCGGGCCTGGATCTCCTGCCCCCGGTGCCTGGACGACCGGGACTGCGCCGACTGCGGCTCGGGCCGCAACTGCGGGGACCACTGGCGCTACCTGCTGAGCGCCACCGGGAGCGTCCTGCACGTGCAGTGCCCGGGATGCGCCCACCTGTGGGCCCACGAGACCCACTTCGGCAAGGGCGGCAGGCCCCCCTCCGTCTGACCTCCGTGGGCGGCGCGACCGCCCGTAGGGATGGCAGCCTAGGCCTGCGGCGGCACGAGGCCGGCGGCGTCCCCGAACTCGATCGACACCTGGTCGCCCACGTGGACGACGCCGGAGCGGACCACCCGCGTCATCAGGCCGAACTTGTTGTCGTGCTCGGTGATGAGGTGCTTTTGCAGCTCGGGCCAGCGCCGGCGCCCGTGCGGATCCCAGCTCGGCACCGCGCACCGGATGGTCGGCCCGGTGTGGTCGCCCGTCACGGCCAGGACGACTTCTCCGATGGTGAGCGTGACCCCCTGGCCGAAGGACTCCTCCGCGAACGCCGGGGTGTCGCCGCGCAGATGGATGTTGGGGCGGAAGCGCAGCAGGTCGACCTCCTCACCCATCTCCTCGGCGAGGCCGCGGAGCGAGGCATCGAAGGTGACCAGGACCGTGGGTCCGCGATCTTGCTGGCCGTCCGCCGCGCGCAGGGACAGCGGGATGTCGTACGCCTCCGCGAGCGCGGCCGGAAGGTCGGGATCGTCCCAGGCCCATGCCGCGCCGCTCTCGGAGTACAGCACCGGAGGGCCGGGCGGCTCGGGGGAGCCGTCGCAGGTGGCAGGGTAGGCCGCCTCCCAGGTGAGCATTCGCGGGATCTGCCGCACCGTGAGCCGGTTGCCCTCGCGGCCGGGACGCTCGTCGACCAGGGAGTACGCCCGGTCGCCCGCCAGTCCGCGATGGTCCAGGCGGGCGGCGGCGACCCGCTCGCCGCGCAGCGACTTCACGGGCCAGCGGTAGAGGCCGTCGATCACTCCCCGGTGCATACCTCCGATCCTAGGGTCGGCCGATCCTAGGGTCGGCACGAAAGACGCCGATCCGCGGGGGCGGAGGGCCGGAGGCCGGGGCTAACCTGTCCGCATGGCCGAGCCGTACCTCACCGTCAGCGCGTTCACCGAGCACGAGATCGAGGTCAGGCGCTCCCGGTTCATCTGCGCGCTCATGCCGGTCACCGACGAGAGCCGGGCGGCGGAGTTCGTGGCCGCGCGCAGGAAGGCCCACCACGCGGCGCGGCACACCTGCTCGGCGTACGTCATCGGCGGTGACCGGCGGATCCAGCGGGCCGACGACGACGGCGAGCCCTCCGGCACCGCGGGCGTCCCGATGCTGGAGGTGCTGAACCGGCGTGGCCTCGCCGACGTGATCGCGGTGGTGACCCGGTACTTCGGGGGCATCCTGCTCGGCGCGGGCGGTCTCGCCCGCGCGTACGGCGGGGCCGTCACCGAGGCCCTGGACGAGGCGAAGATCCTCACCATGGTCCCGGCCCGGGTCATGACCGTCCGCGTCGGGCACGCCCAGGCCGGACGGCTGGAGAACGACCTGCGCGCGGCCGGTCACGCCGTACGGGACGTCTCCTACGGTGCGGACGTGGCCGTCCAGGTCGGTGTAGGCGTGGCGCGGGTGGCGGAGTTCGGCGAGTGGGTCGCGGGGGCCACGGCCGGCCAGGCCACCGTCTCACCCGGCCCGCTGGTGTACGTCCGGACCTAGCCCGTCTCGTCGGCGTGCAGGTGGGCGCGCTCCCCGTCGTGGTCGAGGATGGTGAGGAGCTCGACGGGGCCGTCATGGGCGCCGATGGCGTGCGGAATCATGGTCGAGAACTCGGCCGCGTCGCCCGGTTCGATCAAGATGGTCCGCTCGCCCAGGTGCAGGCGGGCCGTGCCGGACAGGACGGTGAACCACTCGCGGCCGGGGTGTACGCCCCGCTGGCCGGGTCCGGTGGGCCGGTCGGGGGTGATCCGCATCTTCGCGATGGTCACGCCGTTGAGGGAGCGTTCGCGGGACAGGAGCCAGGTCGTCAGTCCCCGGGTGTGTTCGGGCTGCGGCCGGATCACCACGTCCTCGTCGTCGGCCGACTCGACGAGCTGGTCGAGTGTGGTGTCCAGGGCGCGGGCGATGGGGACCAACTGGTCCAGGGCGATCCTGCGGTGCCCGGTCTCGATGCGGCTCAGGTTGGAAGGGCTGAGATGGCAGCGGGCGGCGAGGGCGTCCAGTGACCAGCCCCGGGCCAGCCGCAGGCCGCGGATGCGCTGGCGGATCACGCTGTCCAGGTCGAACTCTTGCGTCATAGGCAAGATTGTATGCCGAAGGAGCATGAGGCATTTAGCGTGAAGGCATGACCCATGACTCTTACCAGCACCAGCACCAGCACCAGCACCAGCACGGCAGCGGGGACGCGCGCCATGACGAGGCAGGGCTGGCGGACCTGCTGGACCTGGACGCCGAGGTGGCCGGCTCGTACCTGGACGAGGTGACCGAGTGGGCCGCGCGGCACGCTCCGGAGGCTCCGCGGACGATCGCCGACGTGGGAGCGGGAACCGGCGCCGGCAGCCTGGCGCTCGCGCGGCGCTTCGGGGCGGCCGAGGTGGTCGCGATCGACAGGTCGGCGTTGATGCTCGAACGCCTCCGGGCGGCGGCGCGCGGGCGGGGGCCGGCCGATCGGCTGCGCCTCGTTCGGGCCGACCTGGACGTCGCCTGGCCGGCGATCGGTGCGGTCGACCTCGCGTGGGCGGCCTCGTCGTTGCACGAGTTCGCCGACCCGGAACGGGTGCTCCGCGACGTCCACGCGGCGCTGAACCCCGGCGGTCTGCTGGTGGTGATCGAGATGGACGCCCTGCCCCGCTTCCTGCCCGACGACCTCGGGCTGGGCCGGCCCGGCCTGGAGTCACGCTGCCACGAGGTGGTGGCGGAGGCGCACTGGAACGCGCACCCGGACTGGCGGTGCCACCTGGAGCGTGCCGGTTTCGAGATCGCCGGGCAGCGCGGCTTCACCATCGAGCCGAGCCCGGCGCCGCCGGCCACCGGGCGCTTCGCGCGCGCCTACCTGAGCCGCATCCGCTCCGTCGTGGAGGGCCGGCTGGCCGCCGACGACCTCGACGTCCTCGACCGTCTCCTGGCGGACGACGACCCCGAGGGCCTCCTGCGCCGCCGCGACCTGACCGTCCGCGGCACCCGGACCGCCTGGGCCGCTCGCCGCCCCTGAGCTCGCTGGACCACTTTCGGAGCGACCCGGGTTCGGCGCGAACGTCACGGCCTCAGCCGGCGAAGGCGCTTCCGGGCGACCTGGTGTCCGGCACGGCGAGGTCCGGGCGGTGGCCGGTGAGGCCTGGGCCGGAGGCGGTGAGGCCTGGGCCGGAGGCGGTGAGGCCTGGGCCGGAGGCGGTGAGGCCTGGGCCGGAGGCGGTGAGGCCTGGGCCGGAGGCGGGGAGGGTGAAGACGAAGCGGGTGCCCTCGGCGCGCTCGGTGTCGAGGTGGATCCGCCCGCCGTGGTACTCGACGATCTTCTTGCAGAGGGCCAGGCCGATGCCCGTCCCCTCGTAGTCCTGACGGTTGTGCAGCCGCTGGAAGATGACGAAGATCTTCTCCGCGAACCGCGGCTCGACGCCGATCCCGTTGTCGCCGACCGACAGCTCCCAGAAGTCCCCGGCGCGGGCGACACCGATCCGCACCTCGGGATCCCGGTCGGGGGAGCGGAACTTCACGGCGTTGCCGATGAGGTTCTGCCACAGCATGGCGAGCAGGTTCGGGTCGCCCAGGACCTCGGGCAGCTCGGGCCGTACCACGACGGCGCCGGTCTCCTCGGTCAGCGTCTCCAGGTTGGCGAGGGCCCGGTCCAGCGGCTGGTCCAGCGGTACGGGCACGCGCTCGCTCTGCTCACGCCCCACCCGCGAGAACGCCAGCAGCTCGGCGATCAGGGACTGCATCCGCTTGGCGCCGTCCACGGCGAACGAGATGTACTCGTTCGCCCGCTCGTCGAGCTGGGCGGCGTACCGGTGCTGGAGCAGCTGACAGAAGGCCGTGACCTTGCGCACGGGCTCCTGCAGGTCGTGGGAGGCGACGTAGGCGAACTGCTCCAGCTCGGCGTTGGACCTGCGCAGCTCGCCCGTCTGCTCGCTGAGCAGGTCGGTCTGCTCCTGCAGGCGCTGGTGCGCGTCGCGGGAGATGGAGAGCTCGGCGGAGATGCGCCGCCGGATGGCGTCGACGTCGGCGGCGAGCATGGTGATGTCGCTCGGCCCCCTGATGTCGATGGCATGGTCGAAGTCGCCGTCGGCCACCTGCCGCGACGCCGCCCCGAGCCTGTCGAGGGGACGGAGCACGGCGTAGCGCAGCAGCAGGCCGACGGAGATAAGCGTGAGGACGAACATCGCCAGGATGGCCGCGAAGACGATGTTCCGCCACAGCCGGGCCCGTCCGAGTTCGACGGTCGCGGCCGTCCGCGCCCGCGACAGGTTGTCCGCCTGGCCGGCCACGGCGGTGCGGATCCGGTCGAAGGAGGTCTTGCCGGCCTCCACCTGGACGGGCCCGACCGTGCCCGGCCCCTGCTCTGCGACCGTTTCCACGACCGGTCGTGCGTACCCCGTCCGCCAGGAGCCGGCGCTCACCTCGATCTCGTCGAGGTCGGCGAGCAGCGGGCTTCCCGCGATCGACCGCCTCAGGGCGGCGACGGCTGCCCGCTCCTGCGCGATGCCCTGCTCGAAGCCGGCGAGGAACTCCTGCCGTCCGCTGAGGACGTAGCCGTGCACGCCCGCCTCCTGGTCGAGCAGGGCGCTTCGCAACCGCTCGGACGCCAGAAGGCCAGGGGTGATGCGCTGGATCAGCTCGTCGGAGGCCCGGGTGGTGCGGTCGAGCGCCCAGGTGCCGAGCCCGGCGGAGACGGCCACCAGGAGGGTCAGGATCGCCAGAGTGCCGCTGAACCACGAGCGCGTGGTCAGGCGAGGCCACCTCGCCGCTCGGCCGTAGCCGGAGATGCTCAAACCTGGCCCTCCCTCGTTCACCGTCCAGATCACCGACGCGCCGGCGTGGCCGGAGGTGAGGATCCGACGGACCCCGGACGCCTCTACCCGGGCGATGTCGCGTGAAATCGCCTTGTTTCGCTTCCTCAGACGCCTCGGTTCAAACCCGGGTGGACCCCTGACCTGGCTTCCGCTCCGCCCCGGCCTCCCGGTCGCGTCCGTTCGGCAGAGGGTTCGGGTGCGAGACCGCTTGACGGAGTGAGTCCTCACTCCGTACCGTTGGTGTCATGACAGACACGAGAATCCGGCGCAGGGCGCCGGGAATGAGCCCGGAACAGCGACGCGACATGATCGTCAAGGTGGCGTTACCGCTGGTGGCCGAGCGCGGCGCCGCCGTGACCACCGCCGAGGTCGCGAAGGCCGCCGCGATCGGGGAGGCGACGATCTTCCGGGTGTTCGCCGACAAGGAGGAGCTGCTGAACGCCTGCGTCCTGCAAGCCCTCAACCCCGAACACGTGCTGGAGGAGATCGCGGCCGTGCCGCTCGACCAGCCCCTCGCCGCGCGGCTCACCGAGGCCGCCGAGGCGCTCCGAGCCCACCTCGACCGCATGGGGTCGGTCATCGGCGCCCTCCACGCCTCGGGCCTGCGGCGCGGCAGGCCCGACCCCTACCAGCGCGGCCCGGAGCCCGGCAGAAGAAGCGAGGAGGCGAGCGGTGGCCCGGCGGAGGGCGAGGACGGCGGCCGGGACCGGGCGGGCGCCCTCAGCCGTGACGCCTCGGCGGCCCGCACCGTGGAGGCCGTCGCCGACCTGTTCGAGCCCGAGCGGGAGTCCCTCCGCCTGCCTCCCGAGCGCCTCGCGGCGATCTTCCTCGGCATGCTGTTCAGCCGCCCGCGCTTCCCGGCAGGCACGGCGCCCGCGGGCCTGGACGAGCTCGTCGACGTCTTCCTCAACGGAGCCGTCCGGTGAGCGCGACCCCCGGCCGCGCGATCGTCCCCGCCGCCGGCCACCCGCTCCGCGCGCGCGGCCTGTGTTTCACGGACGCCGCGCGCGGCCTGTGTTTCACGGACGCCGCGCGCGGCCTGTGTTTCACGGACGCCGCGCGCGGCCTGTGCGAGCTCATGCCGCCGGAGTGACACCCGTCATCGGCCCGCGGGACAGCGCTCGACGAGATCCAGGGCGACCTCCAGGGCCGCGGTCTTGCGCTCGTCGTCGGTGAGATCCTCGTCCTTCAGCAGGAACCACGCGGCGTGCAGGGTGAAGATCGCCATCGAGCTCCTCAGGCGCTGGGCCGTGGAGTCGTCCTCGTCCCACAGGATCCCCACGAGGGCGCTCATGAGGTTGCGCATCTTCTCCAGCTTGGGGTGGTGCCGGAGCGCGGTCTGGTTGCGCTCCATGAACCTCATGAACGCGTGGTGGTGGCTGCCGTAGAGCTCGTCGGCGTAGCGCCGGACGAACTCGCGCCTGGTCTCGATCGTGGGGGGCTGGCTCTGACCCCATTTGACCAGGCGTTCCACCATGGCCTGCCGGTCCTCGGCCAGGCTCGCCACGATGTCGTCCTTGGTCTTGAAGTGGTAGTACAGCGCGGCCTTGGTCACCCCGAGGGACTCCGCTATCTCCCGCAGCGATGTCGCCTCGTAGCCCTGCTCGGTGAACAGTTTGAGGGCGATCTCCTGGATGCGGACTCGCGTGTCGGTGGTTTCCCTCATGGCTCCTCAGACGCTCCCTGTATCCCCTAATTAACTTGACGGTCGGCAAGTAAGGTATCTACCTTTAGTGTAATCACTAGCCGGTCGGCAAGTAAGTAGGCACTCTCTAGGGGGCGTAAAAGAATGACGGAGACCGCGGCCGAACCTGTTCCAGGGCGCCGGCGGGAGGTCATGGTCGTCCTGCCGGGGCTCATGCTCGCCATGATCCTGGCCATGCTGGACAACATGATCGTCGGCACGGCCATGCCGCGCATCGTCGGGGAGCTCGGCGGCCTGGCGCACCTTTCGTGGGTGGTCACAGCATATGTCCTGGGCACCACGGTCTCGACGCCGATCTGGGGCAAGATCGGAGACCTCTACGGCCGTAAGACGATCTTCCTGGCGTCGATCGCCATCTTCATGGTCGGCTCGATGCTGTGCGGCATGGCCGGGTCCGACCTGTTCGGGGGCACCTCAGGCGGCATGGGCGAGCTCATCGGCTTCCGCGCCATCCAGGGCCTCGGGGCAGGTGGCCTCATGGTCAATGCCATGGCCATCATCGGTGACCTGGTTCCGCCCCGCGAGCGTGGCCGCTACCAGGGCATCATGGCCGCGATGATGTCGCTGGCGATGATCGCCGGCCCGCTGGTCGGCGGCTTCATCACCGACCACCTGAACTGGCGCTGGGCCTTCTACGTCAACCTGCCCATCGGCGCCGTGGCCTTCATCTGGCTGGTCTTCCGGCTGCACCTGCCGAAGTACCGCACCGAGCACCGCATCGACTGGCTGGGCGCCGGCCTGCTCGGCGTGGGCATCACCGCGCTCGTGCTGATCACCACCTGGGGCGGCAACCAGTACGACTGGGGCTCCTGGCAGATCCTCGGCCTCGTGGCCGTCGCCGTGATCACCTTGGCGGCCTTCATCCCGGTCGAGCGCCGGGTCGCCGAGCCGATCATGCCGCTGCACGTGTTCAAGGACCGCAACTTCACGCTCATCTCGCTGATCGGCTTCCTGCTCGGCTTCGCGATGTTCGGCGCGATCAACTTCCTGCCGCTGTTCCAGCAGACCGTCCAGGGCGCCTCGGCGACCAACTCGGGCCTTCTGCTGCTTCCGATGATGGCGGCGGCCATGGTGGTCTCGCTCTTCGTCGGGCAGGCGATCACCAAGACCGGCAAGTACAAGATCTTCCCGATCGCCGGCGGCGCGCTGATGGCGATCGCCATGTGGCTGCTCTCGCTGCAGGACGTCAACACCACCCGCTGGGAGACCGGCCTGTTCATCGCCGTCCTCGGTCTCGGCATGGGCGGTCTCATGCAGACCACGATGCTGATCGCGCAGAACAGCGTCGAGCAGAAGGACCTGGGCGTGGCGAGCAGCGCCTCCACCTTCTTCCGGTCCATCGGAGGATCGTTCGGGGTGTCGCTCTTCGGAGCGGTCTTCAACAACCAGCTCACGTCCAACCTCACCGAGAAGCTCGGCCCGCAGGCCGCGCAGATGGCGGAGGGCGGCGGTGGCCGGCTCAACAGTCGACCGGAGGGACCCTGATCGGGTGAGCGAGCCAAGCGAGGAGATCAAGTGAGCGTGCTCGACGAGATCCTGGACGGCGTGCGCGCCG
>NZ_JBEZFH010000113.1:0-22985 GCF_040649355.1 Sphaerisporangium sp. NPDC049002
CTTCGTGGGCGGCTTCGCAGTGGGGTGCGGGCGGCGGCGGGTAGGGGGGTGTTACGGGCCGTCTGACCTGCGAAGAGAGAGGAGATGCGCCGGACATCGTGAGTTTCCTGCATGTTTGTGATGCGCAGGCCCTCACGGGGGTAGCATCCCGCTACCGATGAGAGCCTATGAAGAGTTCGAGCAGGCGAGATGGGTGCCGGAGCCTCCCGGCAACCCCGAGCGCAGCGCGTTCGAACGCGACCGCGCGCGGGTGCTGCACAGCGCCGCCCTGAGACGGCTGGCGGCCAAGACCCAGGTGGTCGGGCCGGGGGAGATCCCCGACCACGGCCGCCACATCGGGCGCACCCGCCTGACCCACTCCCTCGAATGCGCCCAGATCGGCAGGGAGATGGGCAAGGCGCTCGGCTGCGACCCCGATCTGGTGGAGACCGCGTGCCTGGCCCACGACCTCGGCCATCCGCCGTTCGGGCACAACGGCGAGACGGCGCTCAACGAGCTGGCGGCCCGGTGCGGGGGCTTCGAGGGCAACGCCCAGAGCCTGCGGCTGCTGACCCGGCTTGAGGCCAAGGTCCTCACGAGCGACGGCAGGAGCGCCGGGCTCAACCTCACCCGCGCGACGCTCGACTCGGCGCTGAAGTACCCCTGGACGTCGGCCCACGGGCCGAAGTTCGGCGTCTACCCCGACGACCTGCCGGTCTTCGACTGGGTGAGGCAGGGTGTCCCGGCCTCCCGGGTCGGCTTCGGAGCGCAGGTCATGGACTGGTCCGACGACGTGGCCTACTCCGTCCACGACCTGGAGGACGCGCTTCACTCCGGGCACGTCACACTGGCTTTGCTGCGGGATCCGGGGGAGCGGCGCGACGTCTGCGAGCGCACCCTCAAGTGGTACGCCGTCGACTCCTCCCTGACCGAGCTGGAGGACACCCTCGCGAGCCTGGTCGCCGAGCCGCTCTGGCCCTCCCGCTTCGAGGGCACCATGGCCGACCTCGTGGCGCTCAAGTCCTGCACCAGCGCGCTGATCGGGCGGTTCTGCCTGTCCGCGCAGGCCGCCACCCTCCAGGCGTACGGCCCGGGGTTCACCAGGCACGGCGCCGACCTGATCGTGCCGAGGGCGGCCCGTCTTGAGTGCGCGCTGCTCAAGGGGGTGACCGCGCACTACGTGATGGCCAGGGAAGACCACAACGCCAACCAGGCCCGCCAGCGCGAGCTGATCGCCGAGCTGGCCTCGATGATCATGCTGGGCGCCCCGGGGACCCTGGAGCCCGCCCTGCGGGCCGCCTTCGCCGACGCGGGCGACGACGCGGGCCGGCTGCGCGTGGTCGTCGACCAGATCGCCTCGCTGACCGACGTCTCCGCGGTCGCCCTGCACCGGAGCCTCGGCTCCCGCGCCTAGCGCCTAGCCCGGAGTACGGTCGTGCGTCCCCGCCTCGCCGCGGGCCCGGCCGGTGGTGACGACGTCCGGGTCGGCGCTCTGGGTCGGGATGGGCCGCTCCTCGGGCTTCTTGCCGGGCTTGGACGCGCAGAGCGTGCGGCACGGGGGCGCCGCGCCCACCCTGGCCCGCACGGCTGCCACCTGCTGGGCGGGGGACAGGGTGCGGTTGCCGTTCAGCCACGCGTCCAGGTAGGTCCACGGGTCGACCATGCCCCGCCGGACCCACCACAGCTTGGACGGCGCCGCCCAGGACACCGCGAAGTAGAGGTTTGAGCCCCCGCCTCTGGCGTTCCCCGAGTCGCCGATCTGCCCGAGCACCTGGCCCGCGCTCACGGCCATACCGGGCTTGAGGCCCTGCGCGACCGTGTCGAGGTGGCCGCCGAAGTACAGGACGCCGTCGGCGCCGACGATGGACACGAACCGGCCCTCGCGGTCGGCCCCGTGGTCGGTGGACGACTTCCAGCGGTTCCTGGTGTTCACCTCGTGGACGGTGCCGCTGACGGGGGCGACGAAGGAGCAGCCCTTCCCGGCCCAGATCGTGGTCTTGGGCAGGACCAGCTGCTTGCGGGCGTAGCTGATCCGGCATCCGCGCACGGGGAAGACGTAGCTGAACCTCGAAAGGCGCGGTGGGGGCACCCGGACCGGGCCGTCGCCGGGCGGCGGCTTCACCGCGGGCGCGGAGGCGCTGGGCTTCAGCGTGGCGGCGTCGATCTCGCCCCGCGGCCCGCTGGGAGACGCGCCGGGCTCGCCTGAGAACGCCTCCGCGGCTCCGAGGGCCTCGGCGGCTGTGCTCGCCGTGATGTCCGGAGCGGAAGTGGGCGGCGACGTGCTGATGCCGGCCACTCCGCCCGGGGCGGTGCAGGCCGCGGTGACCAGCACCGTCGCGGCAATGGCGGCGAGTCGCCCCGATCGCATGATCTCCACCCGCCTGACGTTACCGAAAATGAGCGTTTCCTTTGTAACCGACCTTCATGGCCGACACGACCCATTCGCGGAAAATCACCCACCATGTACGGCTCGCGCCCCAGGTTGTCGGTGGTGAGCCGTAGACTCACGGCGTGGCAGGGCGGATCAGTGACGAGGACATCGCGCTCGTGCGGGAGCGCTCATCGATCGCCGAGGTCGTAGGCGAGCATATCCAGCTTCGCAACGCGGGCGGCGGCAATCTCAAGGGCCTGTGCCCCTTCCACGATGAGAAGTCCCCTTCCTTCAACGTCACGCCCTCCCGAGGCTACTGGTACTGCTTCGGATGCGCCGAGGGCGGCGACGTCATCACGTTCGTCCGCAAGCTTGAGCACCTGACCTTCACCGACGCCATCGAGCGGCTGGCGCAGCGCGCGGGCATCCAGCTCCGCTACGAGCAGGGCGGTTACGTTCCGGGGCGCGAGCACGGCGAGCGCAGCCGCCTGATCGAGGCACACAAGGCCGCCGCCGAGTTCTACGCCTCCCTGCTCTCGGAGGCCGAGGCGGCGCCCGGCCGCAGGTTCCTGTCCGAGCGGGGCTTCGAGCGGGTCGACGCCGAGCACTTCGGGGTGGGCTACGCCCCGGCCGAGTGGGACCGGCTCGCCCGCCACCTGCTGGGCCGGGGGTTCAGCGCCGCCGAGCTGATCAAGGGCGGCCTGGCCAGAGAGGGTCGCCGGGGCCCCGTCGACCGATTCCGCGGCCGGCTGGTCTGGCCCATCCGCGACATCACCAACGAGGTGATCGGGTTCGGCGCGCGCAAGCTGCTCGACAGCGACGACGGCCCCAAATACCTCAACACCCCCGAAAGCCCCATCTACAAGAAGAGCACCGTCCTCTACGGCATCGACCTGGCCAAGCGCGAGATCTCCAAGCGCTCCCAGGCGGTCGTCGTCGAGGGCTACACCGACGTGATGGCCTGTCACCTCGCCGGCGTGCCCACCGCGGTCGCCACCTGCGGCACCTCCTTCGGCGAGGAGCACATCAAGGTCCTGCGGCGGCTCCTGCTCGACCAGGCCGAGTTCCGCGGCGAGGTCGTCTTCACCTTCGACGGCGACTCGGCCGGGCAGAAGGCCGCGCTCCGGGCGTTCGCCGACGAGCAGAAGTTCGTCACCCAGACCTTCGTGGCCGTCCAGCCCGACGGGCTCGACCCCTGTGACCTGCGGGTCAAGCAGGGCGACGGCGCCGTGCGCGACCTGATCGCGAGCCGCGAGCCGCTCTTCGCCTTCGCCATCCGCAGCGTCATCTCGCGCTACGAGCTCACCTCCAACGAGGGCCGCCTCGCCGCGCTCGACGCCGCCGCGCCGCTGGTGGCCGGCATCAAGGACCCGGCCCTGCGTGGCAGGTACGCCGTCGACCTCGACCGCTGGCTCGGGTTCATGGACGAGCGCATGGTGCTGCGGCGCATCCAGGAGGTCGGCGCGCGCTCCGCCCCCGGCGGCCGTCCCGGCGCCCCTGAGCGGCCCGCCAGGCGCGCGGCGGCGCCCCGCCCGGTCGATCAGGCCGACCCCGTGGTGCGCATCGAGTCCGAGGCGCTCAAGCTCGCGGTGCAGCGTCCCGCGCTCATGGGCCCCGAGTTCGACGCCCTCGGGGCGCAGGCGTTCACCGCGCCCGAGCACGTCGCGCTGTACGAGCTGGTCATGTCCGCCGGCGGCACGGTGGCGGGCGGCCCGGGCGGGCGCGAGTGGGTCGACCTGCTGCTCCAGCACACCGAGGACGACGCCCTGCGCGCGCTGGCGACCAGGTTCGCGGTCGAGCCCGTGCGCTCCGACCTGGCGAGCGAGGAGCGCTACGGCGCGGCCGTGCTGGCCCGCCTGGCCGAGATCGCGGTGACGCGGGCGCTCTTCCAGATCAAGGCCAAGATGGAGCGGCTCAACCCCGTTGAGCAGCAGCAGGACTACAACCGGCTCTTCGGGGAACTGGTGGCGCTCGAACAACAACGGCGGGTGTTAAGAGAACGCGCCGTCGGAGCGTAATTAGCTTTACTATCCGCTTCTCACGTCGGCCAAACTTTTGTTTGATATCGATTCGGTAATGGCTCTCGCCTTACCTTCTGTGCCAAAAATAGGCCTGCCCTTTTCTGGTCCCTATACCGCAGACTATGTCCCGTGGGTGCATCGGTGCTGCCAAGTGGACCGCCATCGGTAGATCAGGTGGCGGATCTAGTCGCGAGAGGAAGGGAGCGCGGAAGCGTCACCGTCGACGACGTGGCCGCCGCGCTTGACCGCTCCGAGTTGCCGGCCGACGCGCTGGAACGCGTCGTGCGGATGCTCGCCGAAAAGGGTGTGGAGGTGCTCGAACCTCAGGCCGAGGAAGACACCGTCCGCCCCGATGAGGAGGACGTCGGCAAGCGGGCGCCGACCAGCGACCTCGTCCGCATATACCTGCGGGAGATCGGCCGCGTTCCGCTGCTGACCGCCGAGGAGGAGGTGGAGCTGGCCAAGGCGATCGAGGCGGGCCTGTTCGCCGAGGACAAATTATGCGATCTCGGCCTGAGGCTGGCCAAGCCGGAGTTCGAGGAGCTCGTCTGGGAGGGCGTCCGGGCGAAGCAGCGGCTCATCGAAGCCAATCTGCGGCTCGTGGTGTCGATCGCGAAACGCTATGTCGGGCGCGGAATGCTCTTCCTCGATCTGATCCAGGAGGGCAACCTGGGTCTCATCCGGGCGGTCGAGAAATTCGACTACACCAAGGGATATAAGTTCTCCACGTACGCCACGTGGTGGATTCGCCAGGCGATCACCCGGGCGATCGCGGACCAGGCGCGGACGATTCGAATTCCCGTGCACATGGTCGAGACGATCAACAAGCTGGTGCGGGTGCAGCGGCAGCTCCACCAGGATCTCGGCCGGGAGCCGGCTCCCGAGGAGATCGCCCTGGAGATGGACCTGCCCGTCGACCGCGTGGTCGAGATCCAGCGCATCGCCCAGGAGCCGGTGTCGCTCCAGTCGCCCATCGGCGAGGAGGACTCCGACCTCGGTGACTTCATCGAGGACGCCGACGCGGTGGTGCCGATCGAGGCCGCGGCCTTCATCATGCTGCAGGACCAGCTGGACGACATCCTCGCCACCCTGTCCGACAGGGAGCAGCGGATCATCCAGTTGCGCTTCGGGCTGTCCGACGGCCATCCGAGGACCCTGGAGGAGGTCGGCCGGGAGTTCGGCGTCACGCGCGAGCGCATCCGGCAGATCGAGTCCAAGACGCTGGCCAAGCTGCGCCACCCGACGCGCGCGCAGATGCTCCGCGACTACCTCGACTGAGTCGTCCCGTCCGGTCCATGACCCGCCGGGCGTGCGGGCCGTGGGCCGGACGCGGAAAGCCCATGCCTCGGGGCCACGCCGAGACCGGGCACGAAAGCCCCAGGCCTTGGGGGTAACGCCGAGACCCAGGTCTTGGGGTCATGGCTGAGACCCGGGCACGCGGAGCCCATCGGCCGGGCGCCGTGACTCGGACCGGTACCGGTCACGAGAGGAGGAAGGCAGGGACGGCACTCCCGTCTCCGCCGGCGGCGGACGGCGTTCCCTCCGGGGAGACGGCGCTCCCCTCCCGGGAGGCGACGGTCTCCTGCCGACGACCCGATGGACGCGCGGTCCGCGGTCGACGACACCGCGCTCGAGCAGGCCGCACTCGACGTGCTTGACGCGAACTGGACAGGGTCGGCCACCGTGCCGGCGGTGGGGCGCTATCCCCACCAGTGGAGCCTGGACTCCGCCTTCGTGGCGATCGGGCTCGCCCGCCGCCGCTGGTCCCGTGCCTGCGCCGAACTGCTGAGCCTGTTCGCCGGCCAGTGGAGCACCGGGATGGTGCCGCACATCGTCTTCGACCGGTCCACCGTTGAGGCCTACTACCCCGGGCCGTCGCTGTGGCGGTCGGCCGAGTGCCCGGCGGCGCCGCGCGGGGCGATCACCTCGGGGCTCACCCAGCCGCCGCTCCAGGCCTGCGCCGTGTGGTGGATCTGGCGGTACGCCGCCGACCGCGACGCCGCCCTGGGCTTCGTACGGAGGGCCTGGCCCAGCCTGGTCGCCCAGCACGACTACCTGGCCTCGGCCCGCGACCTCGGCGGGGACGGCCTCGCCGCGATCGTCCACCCCTGGGAGTCGGGGCTGGACGACAGCCCCGCCTGGGACGTTCCGCTGGCCGCGCTTCCCGTGGTGCGGTACGCCCACGCGCTGGAGTCCGACAGCCACCACGACCGCTACGTGCGGCTGGCCACGCGCTACCGCGACTCCGGGTACGACGCGGGCTACCTGCGCGACGAGCACCCCTTCGCCGTCGAGGACCCGCTGTTCAACGGCATCTGGCTGGCCTCCTGTGTGGCGCTGGCCGGGCTCGCGGAGGCCATCGGGGCCGACCGCGCGCCCTTTCGCGAGGCCGCCGACCGGATCCGCGGGGCCTTGCTCGACCGCCTGTGGGACGGCGCCTTCTACGCGCGCGACCTGCGTGCCGGGCGACTGATCCCCGTCCGCACGGTGGGCTGCTTCGGGCCGCTGCTGGACCCGGGGATGCCCGCCTCGGTCGTCGGGGTCCTCACCGAGGTGCTGGAGTCCCGCTTCATCGGGCCCTGCGGCTATCCCGTGCCGAGCTGCGAGGTACGGGCGCTGGAGTTCGACCGGTCGACGTACTGGCGCGGGCCGTCCTGGGTGAACACCAACTGGCTGCTCTGGCGGGCGGCGGTCGCGCACGGTCTCGCGGACCTCGCGGCGTCGCTGGCGGCGAGCACCCTCCGGCTCGTACGGCAGGCGGGGTTCCGCGAGTGCTTCGACCCCTTCGACGGCATGGGCCGGGGCTGCCGTGACTTCTCCTGGTCGGCCGCACTCACCCTCGACCTGCTCGCCGGGTAGCTTTCACCCATGCGACTTCCCTGGGGTTCCCGGAGCCTTCCCGCCGAGGCGGGCGTCACGCTGGAGGCGGGCGAACGGGTGCTCGTCCACGCCCGCACGCCGGACGGCTCGTACGTCGTGGCCACCGACCGGGCGCTGCGCCTGCCGGGCGAGAGCCCTCTGCCCTGGTATCGGATCGACCGGGCGCTGTGGGACGAGGAGGGGCTGCGCGTCGTGGCCACCGACGGCACCGAGCGGCGGATGACGCTGCCCGACCCAGGACGCCTGCCCGAGGCCGTGCGGGAGCGGGTCACCTCGTCGATCCTGGCGAACCGGCACGTGCGCCTGGGGGACCGCGGGGGAGTGCGTCTGGTCGCGCGCCGGGTGCCCGGGCAGGACGCGGCCGAGTGGGAGCTCATCTTCGACCAGGGCCTCGACTCCACCGATCCGGGCCTGAGGGCCGCCGCCGAGCAGGCCCTTGAGGAGCTCAGGCGCAACCTCGGCATCTGAAAGCCCTCACCGCGCTCTCGGGACCGTCGGAGAGCCCTTACCGGGCTCGGACCGTACGAGAGCCCTCACCGGGCTCGGACCGTCTGAGAGCCCTCACCGCGCGGCGAGGCGGCCCACGGGGAAGTCCCCGTGGGCCGCCTTCGCGTGGCGCCGGGTCAGGTCACCCGGTCCATCTCGGTGTCCGGCCAGCCGGTGCCGGTGCCGGTGTCGTCCCTGGCGACGGCCCAGCCGTTCTTGTGCAGAAAGGGCACCCTGTCGCCCAGCACGTCGCCGAGCTTGTGCCTGGTCACCTCGGCGGCCTTGGAGGCCTGCGCTCCGGCCACGCCCGCGGCCTGCTGGACCATGGGATTGTCGGCGACCCGCTGTGCCACTCGCTTGATCTGCTCGTACCGCTCCCGGCCTGCCCGGCTGCCCAAGACGTAGCCGACGGCCAGGCCCACGGCGAACGTGAATCGATATCGCATCTTCTACCTCCGCGTGCCGCTGGCATCCCCGCTCTCCGCCTCCCCTACCCCGGCTGAGAAGGGTTATGGTCCCAAGGCGCCGCGCGTTCTGCCGGAAGGCCGCCCTTTCGCGGGTTCGGCGAGACGCTTGGATGATCTGGGTGCGACACGCACCCCCCGGAATGCGCTAATCTAGTTCCGCGCCGCAAGGAAGGGCCGAAAGCCTCTCCGAGCGACGCGCCAGACGATCCCGTGTAGCTCAATCGGCAGAGCAGCCGGCTGTTAACCGGCAGGTTATAGGTTCGAGTCCTATCGCGGGAGCCACACGCCGGAGGCCCCAGGAGTTCATCCTGGGGCCTCCGGCGTTTCAGGACTTCCGAAGATCCCTCTGAGATATGGGGGACAAATCGCCGAAGATGGCCCAAGATGTGGGTCTGCCGTGCTTCGTGTCACTGCGTCACACGCCTGCTCCTGATGTGATGGCGTTCGCGTGGGGGCTCGACGGCCCGGCTGCCGCGGATCATGCAACCGCAGCGGGGAAGGCCGCTGCGCGCAGGGCGCCGCACCGCCCGGAAACGGTGCCGACGCTCGTGAGCACGGTGTGGCGGTCTGTACATGCTGGCGTGGTTCAGAGCTCGACGTCGGATCTCGTGTCCCTCCCCCTCCCCGGGGCCGGGCGCGGCACAGAGGGAGGCGCCCTCGGGAGGTCCCTCCCCGCACAGGGGAGGCGCCGGCACCGGCCCCGTGGACCCCGTGGACGCCGAGAGCTTCCTGCGGACGTACCACGCCGAGACCCCCTCGGCGGGGCCCGTCGAGCCACGGTTGCGCCAGGTGCTGGCACAGATCGGCCAGTACGGGACCTACACCCACACGGCCGAGGAGCTGGCCTTCGGCGCCCGGGTCGCCTGGCGCAACAGCGGCCGGTGCATCGGCCGCCTGTACTGGCGGTCGCTCCGGGTGCGGGACCACCGCTCCGTCGACACCGCGGAAGGGGTCGCGGTGGAGTGCGTCAACCACCTGCGCGAGGCGACCGCGTCCGGGCGGATCCGTCCGACGATCACGGTCTTCGCGCAGGATCGGCCCGGCCGGCCGGGGCCGAGGGTCTGGAACGAGCAGCTCATCCGCTACGCCGGGCACCTCGGGCCGGAGGGGGCCGTCGTGGCGGGGGACGCGCGCAACGCCGCTTTCACCGCCACGGCCCGCCGCCTGGGCTGGACGGGCGGCTCCGGCTCGGAGTTCGACGTCCTGCCGCTGGTCGTGGAGGCGGGGGGCAAGCCACCCCTGCTCGCCACCGTTCCCGGGGACGCGATCCTTGAGGTGCCGCTCGAACACCCCGCGCACCCCTGGTTCGCCGATCTCGGGCTGCGCTGGCACGCGGTGCCCGCGATCTCCAACATGTGCCTGGAGATCGGCGGCGTCTGCTACCCCTGCGCGCCGTTCAACGGCTGGTACATGGGGACCGAGATCGGCGCGCGGAACCTGGCGGACGAGGACCGCTACAACCTGCTCCCCGTGGTCGCCGACCGGCTCGGGCTCGACACCTCCAGCGACCGCACCCTGTGGAAGGACCAGGCCCTGGTCGAGCTGAACGTCGCCGTGCTGCACTCGTTCGGGCGGGCGGGCGTGACGATCACCGACCACCACACCGAGGCCCGGCGGTTCATCTCGCATCTGGAGCGTGAGGAGCGTTCCGGGCGGATCTGTCCCGCCGACTGGTCGTGGATCGTCCCGCCGCTCTCCGGGTCGCTCACCCCGGTCTTCCACCGCTACTACGACGACGTACAGCTGTCGCCCGCCTTCGTCCACCACCCGCGCACGAGCGAGTACGAGGGGTGACCCGGCTCCTTCCTCTGCGGAAATTGGTGTAGAACGTTATTCGGTAGTGGTCTCTCCGGGAGGTTCGATGTCCGATCTCGTGCTGTCGTCGCTGGACGAGGGCGTGCTCACGCTGACGTTCAACCGGCCGGACCGGCTGAACGCCTGGATCGACGCGATGGGGCGGCGCTATTTCGACCTGCTGGAGGAGGCCGAGCGCGACCCGGACGTGCGTGCGATCGTGGTCACCGGCGCGGGCAAGGGCTTCTGCGCGGGCGCGGACTTCCAGACGCTCACCGCCCTGCAGGACGGCTCGTACGACGAGGAGCCCGACAAGCGCCCGAACACCCATCCCACGACGATCCGCAAGCCGATCGTCGCGGCCGTCAACGGCGCCTGCGCGGGGCTCGGCATGGTCCACGCGCTGGTGTGCGACGTGGTCCTCACCGCGGCCGACGCCAAGTGGACCACGGCGTTCGCCCGTCGCGGCCTGATCGCCGAGTACGGCCTCGCGTGGATCCTGCCCAAGCTCATCGGGCAGGCGAAATCCATGGACCTCCTGCTCTCGGGCCGTACGTTCACCGGTGCGGAGGCGGGCGAGCTCGGGCTGGTCAACCGCGTGGTGCCAGGGGAGCGGCTGCTCGAAGAGGCGGTCGCCTACGCGCGCGAGCTGGCGGCGCACAGCTCGCCGGCCTCGATGGCCGTGATCAAGCGGCAGGTCTGGGGCGCCTGGCAGGAGTCCCTCGACGACTCCGCCACCGAGGCCGTCCGGCTGATGATCGAGGCGTTCGGGCGGCCCGATTTCGCGGAGGGCGTGGCCAGTTTCCTGGAGCGCCGTCCCCCCGCTTTTCCGCCGCTCGGCTAGCCGCTTTCCGCCTTCCTGCGTGGTATCCGCCCCTGTCTCCCAGGGTCCGGCCGGCCCTCCACCTAGGGAGGCCGGGCGTTTGCGGGCCTGGGGCCCCCGGCGTTGGCGATGGGGCTCCACATGGTGTTGAATGGCAGTGGTTGTAGTGGAGGTTCGTTAACGTGTAGCAGCGCCTGCGGAGTTCTTACAGCGGGCGTTCCACCGTGCGAAGCCAATGTGCTTTCAAGGGGCGGTCGGTCGCTAAACAACCCGGGGCTCCACGCCCGTGGACCTCGTAGATCGTCTCATGAGGAGATCAGTTTTATGGCTCAGGGAACCGTCAAGTGGTTCAACGCCGAAAAGGGCTTCGGTTTCATCGCTCCCGATGACGGCAGTGCGGACGTCTTCGTCCACTACTCCGCCATCGACTCGAGTGGCTACCGCAGCCTGGAGGAGAACCAGCGCGTCGACTACCAGACGACGCGTGGCCCGAAGGGCCCCCAGGCGGAGCAGGTTCGCCCGCTCTAGTCAGTATTCGAGCCGAGAGGCTCCTGTGAAGGCGGCTCTGCCGCCTTCACCCCAAGGACGCAAGTCGGGGCGGTTTGCACCACCGCGAGCCGCCCTCGCGTCCATTGATTGGAGGTCCTTGATGGACCTGTCCGTCACCGTTCGCGCCGACACGGCCTTGTGCCGCGTCAGTGGGGACGTCGACATCTCGTGCTCTCCAGCGCTGCGTGAGCGGCTCCTCGCCGCGCTCCAGCCGTCTCGGGCCCGCCTCGTCCTGGACCTTTCCGAAGTGACCTTCATGGACGCCAGCGGGCTCGGAGCGCTCATGGCCGCCCGGCGCCGTTCGCTGCTTCTCGGTGGCGGAGTTCGTCTCGTGGCCCCCTCATCTCCCGTACGCCGTGTGCTCGAAGCGAGCGGGCTGCGGTCCCGGTTTCCTGTGGAAGTAGACACATTCGCCGCGAAGGCGGATCCGGGAGTCGCGCAGTTCGCCTCCCAGTGACGGGCGTGCGTACGACGGTAAAACCTTGATCGAAACGGTGCCTTCTCCGGAGCTTCTCCGGACAGGAGGTGCCGTTTCGTCTTACCATGTCTTGACAGATATTCATGTATTTCCTACCTTCTAAATAGGTAAATCAGGGGAGGCGAGCGTGACCGGATCCGTCTGCGTCATCGGTGCCGGGCCAGGCGCGACCTGCCTGGTCGAGCGCATCTGCGCCAACGCCTCCGAGATGATCGGCTGGCGTCCGCTCGACATCCATGTCGTGGACGCGTCCTCGGCCGGTCGCGGAGCGGGCGGCCCGGAGTCGCGACCGCCAGGGGTGCGCGTCCACGTCCACAGTGCGAGGGCGGTGGACCTGGCCGGCCGCAGGGTGCTGCTGGACGACGGCACCAGCGTCGACGCCGACGCCGTGGTCCTCGCCCAGCACCACGTGGACGTCGTCGCGACGCCGGAGGAGCTGGAGCGGCTCGGCTTCGCCCGCCGGAACAGCCTGTACTACCGGCCCACCGGCTACGCGGGCAACCTGCCGCTCGACCACGTGCCCGGCGGGCAGCCCGTGCTGGTGCGTGGCCTCGGCACGGTCTTCGCCGACGTGCTGGCCCAGCTGACCACCGGCCGCGGGGGCCGCTTCAGGCGCGACCGGGACGGCGAGCTGACCTACGTCCCCGGCGGCAGGGAGCCGCTGATCCACGCCGGGTCCCGGCGCGGCGTGCCCTCCCGCGCCAGGATCGACTACGACCTGCGAGGCGACCACCCGCCGGCTCCGAGGTTCGTCACGGCGCTGGCGGCCGACCGGCCGTACGACTTCCGGCGGGAGGTGTGGCCGCTGGTCGCCAAGGATCTGGCCTTCGCGTACTACCACGAGATCCTGACCGCCCACCCGGAGCGGGCCCGCATGCGCTGGGCCGACTTCGCGGAGGCCTACGCCCCCGAGGAGTGGGAGGGCAAGGCGATGCGGGCGCTGATCCGCAGGGCCGTGCCCCGCTTCGAGGACCGGCTCAACCTCGCCCGGTTCGACCGCCCGCTCGCCGGCATGCGCTTCGGCGACCTGCCCGGCCTGCAGAGGTGGATGCACGGCTACCTCGCCGCCGACCTGTCCCGCAGGGCCGACCCCGCGCACAGCGCCGACCTCGCCATGATCTACGGGCTGCGGGGCGTGCTCGACGTGCTCGCCGGGCGGGTGCCGCAGGATCCGTGGTTCCAGGGGTTCGCGGACCACGCCGGCGGGGGGCTGCCCGCCGCGCGCCTCGCCGAGCTGAGGGCCCTCGGCAGGGCGGGGATCGTCACCTTCCTGGGCACGGACACCCGGGTCGAGCCCCACGAGACCGGCACCTGGCGGGCGACCGGGACCACCGTGCCGGGACCCCTGACCGCCCTGGGCCTCATCGAGGCGAGGCGGCCGGAACCCAGCGTCAGCCGTACCCGTGACCCGCTGGTCAAGCGGCTGTACGCGCGGGGTGAGTGCTCCGAGGAGGCGGGGCTGCTGAAGGTGCGCCTGCCCGACCGGCGCATCGTCGACCACGCGGGGGCGGCGCACCCCCGGCGGTTCGCCTTCGGCCCCTGGACCACCGGAGGCGGGGGAACGACCCTGCCCCGGGGGCTCGACGCGGCCCTGATCCGCCACGCCGACGCCCTGGCCCGCACCCTCCTCGCCGAAACCCTCACCCCGACGGTCGCCAAAGTGGCCTGAGCCCTGAGCCCTGCGGCTTGAGCCCTGAGCCCTGAGGCTTGAGGCCTGATCGAGGCCTGGGACGCCAGACCGAGGTGGGCCAGAGCTCTAGCCGAGGCGGCGGGCTCCGGCGGCGGGGACGGCGGGGAGGAAGCGCGGGGGCGCCCAGCCCCGCTGCCCGTACGCCCTGGTGATCTCCTCGCGCACGCTTTCGAGCCGCTCGTCGGCCACCAGGGCGATCGCCGAGCCGCCGAAGCCGCCCCCGGTCATGCGGGCGCCGCGAGCCCCGCCCCGCACCGCCGCCTCGACGGCCACGTCGAGCTCGGGGCAGGACACCTCGTACTGATCGCGGAGGGAGAGGTGGGAGGCGTTCAGCAGGGCGCCGATCTCGCGGACGGCCCCCGCGCGCAGCAGCCCGATCAGCGCCTGCACTCGGTGGTTCTCGGTGACGACGTGCTGGACGCGCTTGCGCTCGTCGCCGTCGAGCACGGACAGGGCTCCGGCGAGGTCGGTGACGTCGCGCAGGGCGTCGACCCCGAGACGCTTGGCCGCGCTCTCGCAGTCGCGTCGGCGGCGGGCGTACTGCCCGTCGGCGAGCTCGTGGTGGGCACCGGTGTCGATGATCAGGATCTGGAGCCCGTCGGCGGCCAGGTCGAGCGGGACCGCACGGGTCGCGAGGCTCCGGCAGTCCATGAACAGGACGTGGCCCTCCTGGCTGAGCGCGGAGGCGGCCTGGTCCATGATGCCGCAGGGCATGCCGACGAAGTCGTTCTCGGCCTTCTGCGCGAGCAGGGCGAGGTCGAGCTTGCTCAGGCCCAGGTCGTACAGGTCGTCGAGGGCCATGGCGACGGCCACCTCAAGCGCGGCGCTGGAGGACAGCCCCGCGCCCTGCGGCACGTCACCGTCGATCACTAGGTCGGCGCCGCGCACGGGGTGACCCGCCTGCCGCAGCGCCCAGAAGACACCCACGACATAACGGGCCCAGCCCTCGGCCTGCTCGTACTCCTGGATCACCTGAGGACGGCCGGCGGGGCCGCCCTCGCCGCCGGCCTGGAGGGAGAGCAGCGTGATCGTGTCGTCGTCGCGCCGGCCCACGGCGGCCGTGACCCCCCAGGGCACCGCGAACGGCAGCACGAAACCGTCGTTGTAGTCGGTGTGCTCCCCGATCAGGTTGACCCGCCCGGGAGCGTGCCAGGCACCCTCGGGCTCGCGGCCGAACGCCGCACGGAAGGCATCGACAGCACGCATGACGGCGGCTCCTCAGGTTCGGGGTCGGGTCGTAGCCTACCGACCGCCCGCGGCCGGTTCGCGTGCCAAGCTGGCCCTGTGGACAACGGCGAGACACTCCCCCCGGGACTCGCGCTGCGGCTCCCGAGCCCGGTGGAGGAGCTGCGCGACGAGCGGCTGGGCGGGGTCCGGCTGTTCCTGAAGCGCGACGACCTGATCCATCCCGAGCTGCCGGGGAACAAGTGGCGCAAGCTGAAGCACAACCTCGCCGAGGCCGCGCGGCAGGGGAAGGGCACGCTGCTGACCTTCGGCGGCGCCTACTCCAACCACATCCGGGCCACGGCCGCGGCCGGGCACCATTTCGGGCTCGCGACCATCGGCGTGATCCGCGGCGAGGAGCACCTCCCGCTCAACCCGTCGCTCGCGTACGCCGCGGCGCGCGGGATGCGGATCGCCTACCTCGACCGCTCCACCTACCGGGCCAAGGACTCCCCGGAGGTGATCGCCCGGTTGCGCGCCGTGTGGGGTGATTTCTACCTCCTCCCGGAGGGCGGCAGCAACGCGTACGCGGTCCAGGGCTGCGCGGAGCTGCCCTCGGAGGTCGACGCCCAGCTCCGGGCCCTCGCTCCGGGCCCGGAGGGCGGCGGCGGGCGGGCGTACGACGTGATCTGCTGCGCGTGCGGGACGGGCGGCACCCTCGCGGGCATCGCGTCCGCCCTGCCCGCGGGGTGCCGGGCGGTGGGGTTCCCCGTCCTGAAGGGCGGCGAGTACCTGGCCGGCGAGGTGGAGCGCCTGCAACGCGAGGCCTTCGGCACGCCGTCGCCGGGCTGGAGCCTCGAATGCGGCTTCCACTTCGGCGGATACGCGAAGACGACCAAGGAGCTCGGCGCCTTCGTCGAGGACTTCGTGGCACGGCACGGCCGGACGCTCGACCGCGTCTACGTGGCCAAGATGATGTACGGGATTTTCGACCTGGTCACCAGGGAGGCGTTCCCGCCGGGCACCCGGCTCGTGGCGGTCGTGACCGGCGGCCCGGGCCCAGGCCAGGACTCTGGACGGCTAGCATGATCTTCCGGAACGAGGCAGGGGATCTGTCATGAAAAAGCGTGCTTTGGTGCTTGGCGGCGGCGGGGTGGCGGGCATCGCCTGGGAGACGGGGGTCCTCGCCGGGCTGGCCGAGGGCGGCGTCCAGTGCCGCGCGGCCGACAAGATCATCGGTACGTCCGCGGGCGCGACCGTCGCCGCGCAGGTGACCACCGACGTGCCGCTGGAGGAGCTCTACCGCCGCCAGGCCGACCCGGCCCTGCAGAACAAGGAGCTGCCGAGCGGCATCGCGGTCGAGGAGCTGGTGTCCTCGTTCGAGGCCCTCTACCAGCGCACACAGGACCTCGCCCAGGTGCGCAGGGAGGTCGGCGAGCTGGCCCTCGCGGCCAGGACCGTCCCCGAGCCCGTACGCCGGGAGGTGATCGCGAACCGGCTTCCCCGCCACGAGTGGCCCGAGGCCGACATCGCGCTCGTGGCCGTGGACACCTCCACGGGCGAGCCCCGCGTGTTCGACCGGGCCTCCGGGGTCGACCTGGTCGACGCGGTGGCGGCGAGCTGCGCCGTGCCGGGCGTGTGGCCCCCGGTCACCATCGGCGCCGGCCGCTACATGGACGGCGGGGTCCGGTCCGGGGTCAACGCCGATCTGGCCGCCGGGTACGACCGCGTCCTGGTCCTCGCCCCCCTCGAAGACCCGCAGCTCGCGCGGCAGGTGGAGTCCCTCGGCACGGGGGCGGAGGTGGAAGTGGTCATCCCTGACAAGGCGTCGCTCAGCGCCATGGGCGCCGACCCGCTGGACCCCGCCGTGCGCACCCCCTGCGCCGAGGCCGGTTACGCCCAGGGCCGTGCCGTCGCCGACCGCTTGATCACTTTCTGGGCCTGACCCGCTCTGCGAGGGTTCTGCGTGATGGCGCAAATCGATTGCCACGGGTTCGATCCGCTCGCTGACAAGCGCCGGTGGCTGGAGTTGCAAGCGCCCGTAAGGCGGTGCAAATCCACGTCACAGCCGGGCGCCTCCCGAGGTGACCGTGGCCGCCGATCATGCCTGCCCAGTTCAGGCCGTACGGACGCGGGCGCGGGCGGCGTGTGGCGGCCGGAGCGGGCCGGGGGCGCCCGAGTGCGGGCACGGGCCGTCGGCACGGTTGGACCGATCCTGATGTAGGCCGGTTTCATCCAAAGCCGCCGGAATGTAAGCGGCTTGCAGCTTTCCGACCTATGATTGCGCCGTGACACGGCGACTTGCGGAAGTGGCGAAGAAGGTC
Organism: Sphaerisporangium sp. NPDC049002; assembly: GCF_040649355.1. Classification (NCBI taxonomy): domain Bacteria; kingdom Bacillati; phylum Actinomycetota; class Actinomycetes; order Streptosporangiales; family Streptosporangiaceae; genus Sphaerisporangium; species Sphaerisporangium sp. NPDC049002. The sequence continues at coordinate 17,027 of NZ_JBEZFH010000113.1, forward strand.
GGCGTCAGCGAGGCGACCGTCAGCCGGGTGCTCAACGGCAAGCCCGGCGTGGCGGAGTCGACTCGCGCCGCCGTGCTGACCGCTCTCGATGTGCTCGGCTACGAGCGCCCCACCCAGCTCCGGGGTGAGCGGGCCCGCCTGGTGGGCCTGGTGCTCCCCGAGCTGGGCAACCCGATATTCCCGGCGCTCGCGGAGGTGGTCGGCGGCGCGCTCGCCCAGCAGGGGTTCACGCCCGTGCTCTGCACCCGCACCGCGGGCGGGCTGTCCGAGGCCGACTACGTGGAGATGCTGCTGGAGCAGCAGGTCTCCGGGGTGGTGTTCGCGGGCGGGCACTACGCCGAGGCGGACGCGCCCCACGAGCACTACTACCGGCTGCTGGAGCTCCGGCTGCCCGTGGTGCTGGTCAACGCCGCGACCGACAGCCTCGGGTTCCCCCAGGTCTCCACGGACGACGCCGTGGCGGTCGAGCAGGCGTTCGGCCACCTGACCTCGCTCGGCCACGAGCGCATCGGGCTGGTCCTCGGGCCCGAGGACCACATCCCCTCGCGTCGCAAGCACGCGGCCTTCATCGCGTCGGCGCGCGCGGCCGGCATCGAGGTGGGCCCCGAGTCGGTCGAGCGCACGCTGTTCTCCCCCGAGGGAGGGCAGGCCGTGGCCACCAAGCTGCTGAAGAAGGGCGTCACGGGCCTGATCTGCGGGAGCGACCCGCTGGCGCTCGGGGCCATACGCGCCGTGCGCCGGCTCGGGATGTCGGTGCCCGAGGACGCCTCGGTCGTCGGGTTCGACGACTCCGCCTTCATGAACTGCACCAATCCACCTTTGACCACGGTGCGCCAGCCCATCGAGGCCATGGGCCGGACGGCCGTGACCCTGCTGGTCAGCCAGATAGAGGGTGCGACGGTCACCGCGGAGGAGTTGCTCTTCGAACCGGAGCTTGTCGTCCGCGGCTCCACCGCGCCCGCGAGGATCCGTTCCGCCGTGCTCGCGGAGTAGGGCCCCGGTTTCCGGCGCGCCGGAACACTCGGGAAGATGGATCCCCAAACAACACCGCGGAACCTGGCAGGCGGCCTCTCGGCTCGATCCCGGCTCCGAACCCCGGCGGGGACACCCCCCGGCCCGGGGTTCCGGCCGGAGCCTTCAGCTCGGGACTCCTAAAGGAAAGGCAGGTCGGCCATGTCGCCCGATCGTCGAATTCTTTTCGTCCACGCTCACCCCGACGACGAGTCGATCGGCACAGGGGCCACCATGGCCAAGTACGCGGCCGAGGGCGCGCACGTCTGCCTGGTCACGTGCACCCTGGGCGAGGAGGGCGAGGTGATCCCCGCTGAGCTGCGGCACCTCGGCGCCGACAGGGAGGACCGCCTCGGGGAGTACCGCGTGGGCGAGCTGGCGCGCGCCTGCACGGCGCTCGGCGTGCGGGACCACCGGTTCCTCGGCGGAGCGGGACGCTGGCGCGACTCCGGCATGATGGGGGCGGCCACCAACGACGACCCCGCGTGCTTCTGGCAGTCCGACCTCGACCTCGCCGCGGCGGAGCTGGTCGGCGTCGTCCGCGAGGTACGGCCCCAGGTGATCGTGACCTACGACGACAACGGGTACTACGGCCACCCCGACCACATCCAGGCGCACCGCGTGGCCTGGCGGGCGTTCGAGAAGGCAGCCGACCCGTCCTTCGGCGACGGCGAGCCGTGGTCGCCGTCGCGGTTCTACGCCACCGCGATGCCGCTGTCGGTGCTGGAGAAGGCCGTCGACACCGGGCCCTTCGAGCGGCTGAAGTCCGTGGAGGACTTCGGGTTCGGCGTCCCCGACGACCAGGTCACCACGTACGTCGACGCGACCGCTCACCTGGACGCCAAGATCGCCGCCCTGCGCGCGCACCGCACGCAGATCAGCGTGGACGGCACGTACTTCGCGCTGTCCAACGACGTCGGCCAGCCCGTGCTGCCCGTGGAGTACTTCACCAGGCTCGCGGGGGAGCCGGGCCCGACCGGCGAGGACGGCCGCGAGACCGGCCTGTTCGGCTAGCCGGCGGCTCCACCCACCCGCGGAGTACGGCTTGCGCCGCGGGCGCAAGCCGTACGGGTCGTCACCCGGAGCGGGCCTCGATGACGGGCTAGCCGGTGCGGAGCCAGACGGCTGTGTCGGAGGGGAGTTCGTTCCCCTCCAGCGGGCCGCTCGCGAGCAGCACGCCCTCGTGGGGCGGCAGCTCGACCGGGCCGGGGTTGAAGTTGACCACGCAGGTGAGCCCGGACTCGCGGGTGAAGGCCAGCACGCCGTCCTCGGAGTCGAGCCAGCGCAGCGAGCCGTCACCGAGCTCGGCCCGCCGGATCCGCAGCGCGGTGCGGTAGAGGCAGAGCATGGAGTTGGCGTCCTCGGCCTGCGACTCGGCCGTCAGGCTCTTCCACGAGGCGGGCTGGGGCAGCCAGGGCTCCCCGGTGCTGTAGCCGAACGGGGGCTCCTGGCCCGACCACGGCAGCGGCACCCGGCAGCCGTCCCGGCCGGGAACGGTGTGCTTCGACCGGGTCCACATGGGGTCCTGGCGCAGCTCGTCGGGGATGTCGTCGACCTCGGGCAGGCCCAGCTCCTCTCCCTGGTAGACGTAGAGGCTGCCGGGCAGCGACATCGCCAGCAGCGCGGCCGCCCGGGCCCTGCGCTCGCCGAGCGCCAGGTCCGACGGGGCGCCGTCCCTGCGCTCGCCATGGTCGAAGGACGTCACCTCCCTGCCGTACTTCGTCACCGGGCGAGGGACGTCGTGGTTGGACAGCACCCAGGTCGGCGGGGCGCTGATCGGCACGTGCGTGGCCAGCGTCATGTCGATCGACGCGCGCAGCTCTGCGGCGTCCCACGGGCGGGCCATGAAGTCGAAGTTGAACGCGGTGTGCATCTCGTCGGGACGCAGGTAGAGCGCGAAACGCTCCTGGTCGGGCAGCCAGACCTCGCCGATGAGGATGCGCTCGCCGTACTCGTCGGCGATCTGCCGCCAGCCCCGGTAGATCTCGTGGACGGCGTCGTGGTCGGTGTAGGACTCCTCGACGCTGGCGAAGTCCTTGATCAGGACGGCCGCGGAGTCGATGCGGATGCCGTCCACGCCCCGGTCGAACCAGAACCGCAGGACGTCGTGGAACTCCTCGACGACCTCGGGGTTGGTCCAGTTGAAGTCGGGCTGTTCCGGGGCGAACAGGTGGAGGTACCACTGCCCGTCGGCCACCTGGGTCCAGGCCGGGCCGCCGAAGATGGACTTCCAGTCGTTGGGCGGCAGGTCGCCGCGGCCGTCGGCGAACCAGAACCGCTCCCGTTCGGGGGAGCCGGGCCCGGCGGCCAGCGCCTGGACGAACCATTCCTGCTGGTCGGAGCCGTGGTTGGGGACGATGTCGATGATCGTCTTGATGCCCAGCGCGTGCGACTCCTGGATGAACTTCTCCGCCTCGGCCAGCGTGCCGAAGGACGGCTCGATGTCGCGGTAGTCGGCGACGTCGTAGCCGCCGTCCGCCATCGGGGAGGGGTACCAGGGGTTGAGCCAGATCGCGTCGACACCGAGATCGGAGAGGTAGGGCAAGCGGGACCGCAGTCCAGCCAGGTCACCGATGCCGTCGCCGTTGCCGTCGGCGAAGCTTCGCAGGTAGACCTGGTAGATCGCGGCTCCCCGCCACCACGTTTCGGACATGCTGGAGTCTCTCCCTTACAGATTCGGTGTGCGGCTCGCGCCGTTTCGATGGACGGCCCGGGTCGCTGCGTGTACGGCGCGGGCGGCATGGTGTACGGCCGGTGCGCCGTTTTCCTTGCGGGCCGGCGTGACTGGGTGACGGGCTCGCGCCGTCTCCCGGAGGCCAGCGTGGCTCCGGTGCGCGGCGCGCCCGCTCATCCCTTGAGACTTCCGGCGGTGAGACCCGCCATGATGCTCCGCTGGAAGACGAAGAAGACCACGATGGCCGGGATGCTGGCGATGACCAGCGCCGCCATGAGCACGTTCTGCGGCATCTGGGCCGAGAGCGAGGAGATGCCCACGCTGATCGACATCTTGTCGCTGTCGGGCAGTACGAGCAGAGGCCAGACGAAGTCCTTCCAGACGGTCACGACCGACAGGATGGACACCACGCCGATGATCGGCCGGGACACCGGGAGAACGATCGACCACAGGATCCGGAACGGCGTGGCGCCGTCGATCTCGGCGGCCTCCAGCAGTTCCTTGGGAATCGAGTCGAAGAACCGCTTGAGCAGGAAGATGTAGAACCCGTTGGCGGCGGCGGGCAGCCAGATCGCCCACGGCGTGTTCAGCAGGTTCCAGCCGAAGATCGGAAGGTCCTTGACCGTCAGGTACGCCGGCAGCAGGATCACCATCGGCGGGATCATCAGCGTGGCCAGCATCAGGCCGAGGATGGCCTTGCCGAGCACCGGCCGCAGCTTCGACAGGGCGTAGGCCGCCGTCACGTCGATGGCCAGGGTGAACAGCCACGCTCCCGCCGCGTAGATGACCGTGTTGCGCAGGAACAGGCCCAGGTCGAGCTGGTCCCAGGCCTCCTTGTACACGCTCCAGTCGATCGACGTGGGGAAGAACGACGGGGGTATCTGGGCGAGCTCGTCGGAGGACTTCAGCGCCCCGGTGACCATCCAGTACAAGGGGAACACGAAGATCGCGGTGAAGAGCACCACCACCGTCACGAGGACGATCCAGTAGACGACGCGCCCGCGCCCGGTGTTCAGCGTGTGCGGCGAGACCAGGCCGCGGAACTGGCGCTCCATCTTCTTCTTCGGCGAGCGGGAACGGCGCGCCTTCCCGTGACCGGACGCCGGCGGGGGGACGAGGCGAACGTGACGGTCCGACTCGACGCCACTGCTCGACGACTCAACTGTGCTGTGCGACATCGACGCCCTCCCTCCTAGATCTGGTTGTCCCGCGAGACACGCAGGTAGACGGCGGAGAACACCATCAGCACGAGCATGAGCATGAGCCCCAGCGCGCCGCCGCCGCCGAAGTTGCCGAAGCTGAAGGCGTACTGGTACATGAGGTAGGCGACGGTGACCGTGGCGTTCTCGGGGCCGCCTCCGGTGAGCAGGTACGGCTCGATGAACACCTGCATGGTGGCGACGACCTGGAGCAGCAGCATCACCAGCAGGATCAGCTTGGTCTGCGGGATGGTGACGTGCCACACCCGCTTGAACAGCCCCGCGCCGTCCAGCTCGGCCGCCTCGTACAGCTCGCTCGGGATGCTCTGCAGAGCCGCGAGATAGATCAGCGTGCCGGTCCCGAGGTTCATCCAGGTCGAGACGATGACCAGCGAGAGCAGGGCCGTCGTCGTGGAGTCCAGCCAGGCCAGCGGGGGCAGGTGCACCATGCTGAGGATCTGGTTGAAGAGCCCGGGTCCCGGGTCGTAGAACCACTTGAACAGCAGGACCGCGACGGCCGGCGGCAGCATCACGGGAAGGTAGACGACGAACCTGAGGTACGCCTTGGCGTGCCGCAGCTCGTTGAGGACGATGGCGGCGACGAACGGCACCGCGTATCCGACGATGAGCGCGAGGCCGGTGAACATCGCGGTGTTGACCCAGGCCGGGCCGAACGCCGAGTCCTCGGTCACCGTCTGGAAGTTGTCGAGGCCGACCCATTCGGGCGGCCCGACGAAGTTGGTCTTCTGGAAGCTGAGCAGGAACTCCCGCACCATCGGGTACCAGGAGAAGAACGCGAAGCAGATCAGCGCCCCGCAGAGGAAGCCGTACGCCGTGAGATTACGGCGCAGGCCGCGCCGCACCGCCCCCGGGGTGCGCCGCCTTCCCCTCGCGGTCATAGTGGTCATCGGGTGAACTCCTGATCTCGACGTGACCGGCGGGGGGGGGGGGGGGGGGGCGGGGCGGGGCGCCCCGCGGGGGGGGGGGGGGCGGCGGGGGCGGGGGCGCTGGCGGGCCGGGGGGTGGGGGCGTAGCCGCACACCCCCCACGCGCTCGGGGTTGCCCCCCCCGCCCG